>JACCYU010000215.1 GCA_013696315.1 Gammaproteobacteria bacterium
CGATCATCATGCGGGCAACTCTCCAGGACAACAGGTCTTTAAGTCCTCCACCAGGCCGCGGAGAACCTCACGCGCCGAGAATAACGGAAGACGACTTACAGAGATATAATCGTCCGGGATGCGACAAGTAAACCTTGCGGCAGCGCGCCGCGCTGAGCGCCAAGCAAACGCGTGTAAATATCGGTGATGAGAGCTCTGCTGACGTGAACGGTTGCACGACCCGCCGGTCATAAGTTTCGGGTATCAGGCTGAATCGGATACGCGGTATACTTAGCAATATACTAAACCCGTCGGAGAAAGATTTAATGGCTATACAACCTATATCGAGCGTAACCAGTTCCGGAACATCCGCTGCACCGCAATCGGTGCTGGCGACCAACAAGGTATTGCGCAACACCTATCTATTGCTGGCGATGACCCTGTTCACCAGCGCGATTACCGCGGGTGTCGCCATGGCGACCAATGCGCCGCCCGTCAACTGGATCCTGATGCTGGCGGTGTTCATCGGCATGCCGTTCGTGATTAATTACCTGCGCGACAGCGTGTGGGCGTTGCCGCTTACATTCGCCTTCACCGCATTCATGGGCTACGTGCTGGGCCCGATCCTCACGCTTTATTTGAGCCTGCCCAACGGCCCGCAGATCGTGATGGCCGCGTTCGGCACCACCGCGGTCGCGTTCGTGGGTCTGTCGGCTTACGCCATCGCCACCCGCAAGGACTTCAGCTTCATGAGCGGCTTCCTGATGGTGGGCCTGCTGGTGGTGCTGGCCGCGATCGTCGCCAACATCTTCCTGCAGATTCCGGCGCTGTCGCTGACCATTTCCGCCGCCGCGGTACTGCTGATGTCCGGCATGATCCTGTTCGACACCAGCCGCATGGTTAACGGCGGCGAGGACAACTACGTGGTCATGACCGTTTCGCTGTTTGCCAACATTTATGTGATGTTTCTGCACCTGCTGAACCTGTTCTCGGCATTCAGCGGCGAAAACTAGGTCGCAACCAAGGCCCGCAATTGCAATCAAAGCCCCGCCGCGGCGGGGCTTTTTTGTGTCCGTTGCTGTTCGTTACACTCTAGCCATAGTGGCAGACAACGGCGTCAGCGTAGCGGTTTACTGCGCGGAACCCGCACGTGCGGCGGAAGGCAAAGCGCTCGCCGCTCGGCTCTCGCTGCCGCTGACCGACACCGGTACGACGCAGGCCGACTTCCTGCTCACCCTGACCGCGCAACGGCTGGAGCTACGGCATCGGGGCCCCTACGCGCCGGGTCCCGTTTACGCCGACTTCGTATCCGGCCAGTTCGGCTATCGCAGAGTCCATGGGCCGGGCGTAAGACAGCTACTGGCGCGCGCGGTCGGGGCCAGGGCCGGTTTCAGACCTTACGTGACAGACGCCACCGCGGGCCTGGGCCGCGACGCTTTTCAGCTGGCGCTGCTGGGTTGCCGCGTGTCCCTGATCGAGCGATCCCCCCTTGTTCACGCCTTACTGGCCGATGGCCTGACGCGGGCTGGGGCCGCGTTTGCGGCGCACGCGGATAGTCTCAAGCGAATGACCCTGGCGTGCGCGGACGCGCAAGTGGTGCTGGAAAACCTCGCGGACACAGTGCGGCCGGATACGGTTTATCTCGACCCGATGTATCCCCACCGGGACCGCTCGGCGCTGAACAGCAAGGACATGCGCGCCCTGCGCGCGCTGGTCGGCGATGATGAAGACGCGCCCACCCTGCTGGCCGCGGCGCTCAAACGCGCCCGGCGGCGCGTGGCGGTAAAGCGGCCGCGCCTGGCGCCGCCGCTCGCGGGACCGCCCCCGACGTTCCAGCTCAAGGGCGCATCGACACGCTACGATGTCTACGTCGCGCACGCCGAGAAGCGTACGGGCTAGTCCCGAAAATTCTCGAACTGCAACGGTTGACCGATCTTCTCCTCGCGCAACATGCCGATCACCTGCTGAAGGTCATCACGGCTCTTGCCGCTGACCCGCAGCTTGTCGCCCTGAATCGTGGTCTGTACCTTGAGCTTTTTGTCCTTGATGATTTTTACGAGCTTGCGCGCCAGCTCCGCGTCAATGCCGCGCCGCAGAGTGACGAGCTGGCGGGCCCGGTTGCCGCTTTCCTCCACCTTGCCTTCCTCCATGCACGCCACGTCCACGCCGCGCCTGGCAAGTTTCTGCGCGAGGATATCCAGCATCTGCTTAAGCTGAAATGCCGCCGGCGCCTGCAAGGTGAGCACGTTGTCCTCGCGCGTGAGGCTTGCATCGAGCCCCTTGAAGTCATAGCGGTTGGCGACCTCACGGCTGGTCTGATCCACCGCGTTGGCGACTTCGTGCAGATCCACCTCGGACACCACATCGAACGTTGGCATGGTCTTGTTACTCCGTACAACCTCGTAGGTTAGACTTAGGTGCGAAGCCTTTATTCGCAAACCATCATGCTTAAAACTTTCGTATTATTCGGCAGCCTGAGCGCCCTGCTGGCGGTGGTGCTGGGCGCGTTTGGCGCGCACGGTTTGAAGCAGCAGCTAAGCCCCGAGATGCTCTCCGTGTATCAGACCGGCGTCGATTACCACATGTGGCACGCGCTGGGTCTGGTTCTGATCGGACTGCTCGGCGCGCATTACAGTGGCAGCGCGCTGCTCACGTGGGCCGGGTGGTTCATGCTGGCCGGTATTATGATTTTTTCAGGCAGCCTGTATATTTTAAGTATCACCGGCGTTCGCTGGCTTGGCGCGATCACGCCCTTCGGCGGCCTGGCGTTCATTGTCGCGTGGGCGCTGTTGATCGTCGCCGTGTGGCGCGCTTGAGGCTTCCGTTCCATTACGTGCCTCATCGCCGCCAAGCGGTCACGCGCTCACGGCTCCAGCACCGCTGTGCCGTTCATGTAGGGGTGCAGAGCCTGCGGAATGTGAATACGGCCTTCAGGATCCTGAAAGTTTTCCATCATCGCTACCAGGGCGCGGCCGACCGCCAGACCGGACCCGTTCAGGGTATGCAGCAATTCGGGCTTGCCGGTATCCGGGTTGCGCCAGCGCGCCTGCATGCGTCGCGCCTGGAAATCGAGAAAATTACTGCACGAACTGATTTCGCGATAACGGTCCTGGCCCGGCAGCCAGACCTCGATGTCGTAGGTTTTGGCCGAGGCAAAACCCAGATCGCCCGCGCACAAAGCCACCACACGATAGGGTAGTTCAAGCGATTTAAGAATTGCCTCCGCGTGGCCGGTCAGCGCTTCCAGCGCAGCCCATGAATCCGCGGGCCGTACGAGCTGCACCAGCTCCACTTTTTCGAATTGGTGCTGGCGGATCATGCCGCGCGTGTCTTTGCCGTAGGAGCCCGCCTCCGAGCGGAAACACGGCGTGTGACAGACATATTTGAGCGGTAATCCAGCGGCCTCGATGATCTGGTCGCGCGCCAGATTGGTGACGGGCACTTCCGCCGTAGGCGTCAGGTAATAACCGCTGTCGCCCGCCAGCCTGAACAGATCGGACTCGAACTTCGGCAACTGGCCGGTGCCGGTCAGGCTCTCGGCGTTGACGATATATGGTACGTAGACTTCCGTATAGCCGTGCGCGCGCGTGTGCATGTCCAGCATGAACTGAGTGAGCCCGCGGTGCAGCCTCGCCAGCCCACCGCGCATTACCACGAAGCGTGAACCGGTGATTCTGCCGGCCGCCTCGAAATCCATGCCGCCCAACCGCGCGCCAAGCTCAACGTGATCGAGCGGATCAAAATCGAACGCGGGCGCTTCGCCCCAGCGTCGAATCTCCAGATTGTCGCCCTCATCGCGGCCCTTCGGCACGGCGTCGTCGGGGAGGTTGGGCGTCGCCAGCAGCACGCGCTGAAGCCGCGCCTGCACGTCGCGCAGGCTTTCTTCGGCGGCCGTGAGCTGTTCGTTCAGGCGCACGACATCCGCGCGCAACGGCTCGATGTCTTCGCCGCGCGCCCTGGCCTCGCCTATGCGCTTCGAACGTGCGTTACGCTGGTTTTGCAGATCCTGCGTGGCGATCTGGGCACGCTTGCGCTCGCTCTCCAGCGCGTTCAGCGCGTCCACGTCGAGCCGGAAGCCGCGCCGCGCAAGCGCCACGGCGGTCGCGTCCAGATCGATCCGCAATCTTTTTGGGTCCAGCATTGAGGTTAGGTCCGCATCGAATCGGCGCCAAAGGTTATCACACGCGCGGCGCCTATCCCGAAAGCTGCCTGCCCATCAGCAGACCGCCCCAGCTCGCGACCAGGCACAACACAAAATTCAGGATAGGGTTCGCCACACCTTTAGCAATTTCACCCTGCTCCAGCAGATTCAGCGTCTCGATGGAAAACGTGGAGAACGTGGTAAAAGCGCCAAGCCCGCCAATGATAATGCCGGCGCGCCACGCGGGGCTTATGTCGAAACGGTCGACCAGCAGCACGCTCAACAGTCCGATCAACAGCGACCCGAGCACGTTGACAGTCAGGGTGCCATAGGGAAATCCGCGCCCGAGCAGCCCATGCACGCCCATCGTGGTCCAGTAGCGCAACAGCGCGCCGCAGGCGGCGATCAGCAATATACGAGACAATGACCCCCGATGGTGCTTGCCGCGCAAGCGTAACCTCGACCGCCGTGGGCATGCAAACCCGCCAGTTACGCTGCTGCGCATAAGAACCCGCTGTTGACCTTCGCCCGTGACTGGGACACGCTATTGGCATCATGAACGACGCGTTACATACGGGTTTACAAACGGGGGCCGCAAAAACAAACGCGGCAACGCTGGCGGCGCGTTTTCGCGCGCTGTTGCCGCCGGAGTCGGTGCTGACAGACGCGGAAGATCTGTGCCCGTACGAATGCGACGGATTATCCGCTTATCGCCGCCTGCCGATGATGGTGTTGATGCCTCACAATGTAGAACAGGTGCAAGACATCATGCGCGTTTGCAGCGAATACAAAGTTCCGGTCGTCGCGCGTGGCGCGGGCACGGGCTTATCCGGCGGCGCGTTGCCGCTCTCCGACGGCGTCTTGCTCAGCCTGGCCAAGTTTAACCAGATCTTGGACGTAGATACTGAAAATCGCTGCGCGACGGTGCAGCCCGGCGTGCGAAATCTCGCCGTCTCGGAAGCCGCAGCACCGTATGGACTCTATTACGCGCCTGATCCCTCCTCGCAGATCGCCTGCTCGATCGGCGGCAACATCGCGGAAAACTCCGGCGGCGTCCATTGCCTTAAATACGGGCTCACGGTGCACAATCTGCTGGCGCTCAAAGTCGTCACCGTCGACGGCGAGTTGCTGACGATTGGATCGAAGGCCTTGGACAGCCCAGGATACGATCTGCTGGCGTTGATGACCGGATCGGAAGGCCTGCTTGGTATTATTGTCGAGGCGACTTTGAAACTGTTGCCAAAGCCCGAATGCGCCAAGGCCATGATGGCGTCTTTCGACAAGGTCGAAGACGCCTGCGCCGCTGTAGGCGGGATCATTGCCGATGGCGTCATACCGGCTGGCCTTGAGATGATGGACAACCCCGCCATCCGCGCCGCTGAGGACTTCGTGCATGCGGGCTATCCGCGTGATGCGGCTGCGATGCTGCTGTGCGAGCTGGACGGCACCTCGCCCGAGGTCGACGAGCAGATCAAGCACGTGCGCGACGTGCTGCAGGCGCATCGTCTGTCCGATCTGCGCATCGCGCAAAATGAGCAGGAGCGAGCCCGCTTCTGGGCGGGGCGCAGGGCCGCGTTTCCGGCTGTGGGCCGGATCTCACCGGATTATTACTGCATGGACGGCACGATTCCGCGCAAACATCTGGCGTTTGTCCTCGCGCGCATGACCGAGCTTTCCGAAGAATATGGTTTGCGCGTGGCCAACGTATTTCACGCCGGTGACGGCAATCTGCATCCGCTGATCCTGTACGACGCCAACGTTCCCGATCAGCTTGAGCGCACGGAAAGCTTTGGCGGCAAGATTCTGGAGTTGTGCATCGAGGTCGGCGGCACCATCACCGGCGAGCACGGCGTGGGCATGGAGAAACTCGACCAGATGTGCGTGCAATTTCGCACTGATGAGATTGACCAGTTTCATGCCGTCAAGGCGGCCTTCGATCCCGAGCGGTTGCTGAATCCCGACAAAGCCGTACCAACCCTGCATCGCTGCGCGGAGTTTGGCCGCATGCACGTGCATCAGCGCCGGCTGCCGCACCCCGATCTTCCTCGCTTCTAAATAATGAAGCCGCAAGACCACTGCGAGGCGTTGCTTGACGCCGTGCGGGACGCTTTCGCCCGTCGCATGGCTTTAAGAATCCACGGCGGCGACACCAAAGCATTTTATGGCCGCGCCACTGATGGCGAGCCGCTCGACGTAAGCCCGCATCGCGGCGTGGTCAATTACGAACCCACCGAACTGGTGCTCACCGCGCGCGCCGGCACTCGGATCGCCGAGATCGAAACCTTACTCGTCGAACAGGGTCAAATGTTGCCTTTCGAGCCGCCCCATTTCGGCGAACACGCCACGATCGGTGGCTGCGTAGCGGCGGGGCTGTCCGGACCCAGGCGCCCGTACGCCGGCGCCGTGCGCGACAATCTGCTCGGTACGGAGATCATCAATGGTCGGGGACAACGGCTTAAGTTTGGCGGCGAGGTGATGAAAAACGTCGCGGGCTACGATCTGTCCAGATTGATGGCCGGTGCGCTCGGCACCCTGGGCGTTTTGTTGCAGGTCTCGTTCAAGGTACTGCCAGAACCCAAGCGCGAGACAACCTTGGTCAAGACGCTCGATGCCGAACGCGCGATCGAAGTCATGAATGAATGGGCCAGATGCCCGCTGCCCGTGTCCGCGACCTGGCACGACGGGCGAGATTTATACGTGCGGCTCGCGGGCGGCGAGTATGCCGTTGAGGCCGCGGCTGAAACCATCGACGGCGACACGGTTGATGACGGCAAGACTTTGTGGCGTCGTGTGCGTGAACAGGTCGCGCCATTTTTTGAAGGTGACCGCCCGTTGTGGCGTGTGTCGGTGCCATCCGCGGCGCCCACGCTCGATATCGACGGCGAGAGCGCCCTGGAGTGGAACGGCGCCTTGCGATGGATCAAGACGCCTGCAAAGGCGGGGCACGTTCAACGAATCGCCGCCGCCGCGGGCGGCCACGCAACCTTGTTTCGCGGCGGCGACCGACGAGGCGAAGTATTTCAACCGTTACCCGCCGCGCTCATGGCGGCGCATCGTCGCTTAAAGCGATCATTGGATCCGGAGGGGCTGTTTAACGCGGGACGGCTTTATCCTGACCTGTAGGAGCGGTTTCAACCGCGATCGATTGCCAACGAATTCTGCCGCTTCGACACCATAAATCTTGTTATCCGCAGCTCGATAGACCATGCAAACCAATCTCGCAGAATTCATTAAACACACTGACCAGGGCAAAGAGGCCGATAGAATTCTTCGCTCCTGCGTGCACTGCGGCTTCTGCAATGCCACCTGCCCGACTTATCAGTTGCTGGGCGACGAACTCGACGGGCCACGCGGGCGCATTTATCTGATCAAAGAAGTCCTGGAGGGAAACACGCCCACTCGCAAGACATTGCTGCATCTGGATCGCTGCCTCACTTGCGTCAATTGTGAGACTACTTGTCCATCCGGTGTTGAGTACGGCAAGCTCGTCGATATCGGACGCGTGCGGGTGGAAGAGCAGGTTGCTCGCCCTTTATTCGAGCGGCTACAGCGCCGAGGATTGCGCTTGGTAATGCCCTACCCGCGCCGCTTCACGCCGCTACTCCGGCTGGGGCAATTATTCCGCCCGCTGTTGCCTTCGGCGCTGAAAAGAAAAATTCCGCCGCGAATCTCAGCCGGCGCCTGGCCGCACACGCAGCACGCACGCAAGATGCTCATTCTAGAAGGGTGCGTACAACCCGCCATCTCGCCTGCAATTAACGCCGCCACCGCGCGCGTGCTGAACCAGCTCGAAATCAGCGTGATCCGCGCTCAGGGCGCGGGCTGCTGCGGCGCCCTCAGCCATCACCTCACTGCCCCGGAGGAAGCCAAGGTTTTCATGCGGCGTAACATCGACGCCTGGTGGCCGCATTTCGAAGCAGACGCGGAAGCCGTCATCATGACCGCCAGCGGCTGCGGCAGCGTGGTAAAGCAATACGGGCGCATTCTTCAAGACGATCCCGACTACAGTGAAAAAGCTGCGAAAGTTTCTGAGCTGACGAAGGATGTAAGCGAGGTACTACGCGACGAAGATACCAGTCGGCTAAGATCCCAAAAGCCGCGAAAGGTCGCGTTTCATCCACCGTGCACCTTGCAGCACGGCCAGCAGATTCAGGGTGTTGTGGAAAACATTCTGTCTGAATTGAATTTCGATCTAACGCCGGTGCCGGACAACCACCTGTGCTGTGGCTCGGCGGGGACGTACTCGATCTTGCAGCGCGACCTTTCGCAGCAACTGTTGACGAATAAACTTGATAATCTTCAAAAGAATGAACCCGAGCTCATCGCTACGGCTAACATCGGCTGCCTGGCGCACATGCAAACCAGGGCGCTGGTGCCGGTAGTACACTGGGTGGAACTGCTGGCTTCTGGCCGCTGAAGTGGGTGCCGGATGTGGCGCAATTGCACCGCTTCGCCAATCGCGTACGAGATCGCTCAGGTACGCCGTTTACATGCACCGCCAACAAAGCTTGTTGTAAAGCCTAATGCTCTTGTGAGCATCGGCCGATGCTCATGCAGGATGCGCCGCGATGGCGACCCAGCTTCCCCGTGCGCGATGCGCCTGCAACGACTGGTCGCACACCAGCAGTAAAGCGCGTTCAATTACCCCGCGAACCATTTAAGCTCGCGTCATGAACTTATTCCAACCGCACCCTGAACGTTACTTGGAAACTTGAATTAGCGTTGAACGTACCCTTTGGATTGACGCGGATTTGACAAACCTGAGAATCCACGCCATTGGCATTGGGCGTTGGCGTATAGCTGAAGGTGGTGCAAGCGGCCGCGTTGGAAAAACTTACGTCGTCGGTCGTATCGGAGAGCGAGGTAAACGTATAGCTCAGACCGCTCGACGGCGCGCCATTGTTAAACGCGATCGGGCCGGAGCCGACCGCGCCCAGATTGGCCACGAACAGATCGCTGTTCGCGGGCACCGAATCGGTCACGAACACCGAATTGGCGTCCACCGCTCCAGAACCGGGATTGTTCACGGTGATCGAATAGTTCACGAACGCGCCGGGGATCGCTTTTGGGTTGACCGCGCCGTTGACGGGGTCCGATAGGGTCTGCGCGGTCTTGGCGACTGTCAGCGACGGGCTGGCGACCGTCAGGATGGCGCTCGCGGCCCCTGCGCTCGTGCCGCCGCTGGTCGTAAGCCCTCCCGCCGCGATCGTATTCGTGTGCGCCCCCGCCACCGTGGCGGTGACGTTCACGGTTATCGCACACGACCCGAGCGCCGGGATCACGCCGTTGCTGAGCCGGATATCCGCATCGCCCGCGCCAAGCGCGCCGCCGCCGTTGTCCTGGAGCGTGCCGCCGCAGCTATTGCCCGTCGTCAGCGGCGAGGCGACGGTGAGCGCGCCCGGGCTGGTCGGAAAGGTATCCGTGAACGCGGCCGCGGTGAAGTTCACGTCGCTCGCGTTGGTCAACGTGATGGTCAACGTGGAGACGCCGCCGGCGCTGATCGTCGCCGGGCTGAACGCCTTGGCGATGGTCGGGCGCACGAAGGTGATCGTGTCGGCCGCGGTGTTGCTGGGTCCCCCTCCACTCGTTGAAGCAGCCGCGCCGCTCACGTTGTTATAAACCCCCGCCGTGGCGCTGGTAACGTTGACCGTGACCGTACACGTGCTATTCGCCGGCCGATCGTTGTTCGTGCCGGTCAGGCCGATGGTGTCGCCGGCGGCGGCGCCGCCGCTCACGCCATTAGCGCCGCCCGCGACGCTATCGCAGTCGCTACTGACGCTGGGTGTGGCGGCGTTTACCAGACCGGCGGGGTAGGTATCGCTAAAGGTAATATTGTCGAGAGCGTTGTTGTTCGGATTGCGTATCGTGAACGTCAGCGCCGAGACGCCGCTAACCCCGAGTTCGTCCAGCACGAATTTCTTGCTGATCACCGGCGGCACTAGCCCTGCCTGCACAGTCAGCGTAGCGGCGGCGTTGCCGCCGCTACCCCCATTTGTCGAGGTCACGTTGCCGGTGGTGTTGGTATACGTCGCGTTCGTCGCGCTCGTCACGCGTACGGTCAACTCGCAGTTGCCGCCGGCCAGGATGCTCGCGCCGGTCAAACCGATCGAGTTGCCGCCGTTCGCGCCGCCGGTCAAAGTTCCGCTGCTGCCCGCCGTGCAGTTCAGGGTCGCGTTGGCCGGATTCCGGTTCACGAGATTCGCCGGATAGGTGTCGGCGACCGCGACTCCGGTCAGCGTGGTAGTGGTACTCGGGTTCGTGACGGTGAGCCTCAGAATCGACGTGCCGCTGGTCTGTATTGTCGCGGGACTGAATGACTTGGCGATCGTCGGCGGCGAATCGGACACCGTCAAGGTCGCGGTATTCGACGGCGCGCCGGGCGTGGGATATTGCGTGGTGGTTACGCCGCTGGTCGTATTGCTATACGTGCCGTTCGCGGCGCTGGTCACCGCCACGGTTATCGTACAACTCCCCGGCGATCCGCCCGGAATCGAGCCACCCGTCACGTTGAAAGTGCTTCCGCCCGCTACCGCCGTCGTCGTGACGCCCGCGCAGGTACCGCCGATGTTCAGCGGCGTCGCGTTCACGAGACCGGCGCTGTAGCTGTCGGTAAAGCTGAGGTTCGTCTGCGCGGTGGCGTTATTGTTGGTCAAGGTAAAGCTAAGCGTGCTTGTCCCATTCGCATTGATTGTCGGCGGCGAAAAAGCCTTGGCGATTGTGGGGTTTTGAGTGATGGTCGTGGTATCGGTCGCGCTGTTGTTGGCCGGCGTCGCGTCGGTCAACCAAGCCGGAACCGCGACACTCGCGGTGTTGCTCAAGGTTCCGGTTGCCAAAGCCGACAGCGCGCCGCTTACGGTGTAGGTCGCGGTCCCGCCTGATGCGAGCGTGGCGGAGGTATTAAGCGTGTTGCCGTTGCCCGAGGCGGCCGCGCAGCTCGATCCGCTACTGGCCGAGCAGGTCCAGGTGACGCCGGTAAGGCTCGCGGGCACGGTGTCGGTCACCGTGCCGGCCACCGGATAACTGCTGCTATTAATAACCTGGATGGTGTAAGTCTGCGCGCTTCCGGCCGAGATGAGGCTGCGGCCGTCGGTCTTGGTGATCGAGAGATCGGGTTGAGGAACGTCTTTGGTGCTCAGATCGGTCAAGGCCGGCATCGCGCCGCTGGCGCCGACCGCGCTTGAGGCGCCGCCCGCGGCGGGGGCGGTATAAAGCCGCGTCTGGCTGGTCAAAGAAAGATAAAGGCCGCCGCTGTTATCGAACGAGATGCCGTTCGCAACGTTGGGTAGCCCCGTGATCGCGCCGACGTTGGCAACGGTATTGGTGGTCAGATTGATGCTCCACAGCCGTACGCTGGTGGCGTCTCCGGCGACGCTTTCTCCGACAAAATCAAGCGTTCCAGCCGCGTTGAAGGCTATGTCGCCGCTACCGGCCACGGGCGGCGTCGTCGCGGGCAAGCTGAGCGCGATTCCGGTGGCGGCGCCGGTGGTCAGATTGAACGTGTAAATCGTGCTGGGCGAGGTGCCCATGCCATAGACAACGCCGGTGCTGGATTGACAGGCCAGGCGGATGATGCTCGGTACGGTCGCACCCGTGGGGCCGATAGCAACCGGTGCTAAGTTCGGGGTGGCGGGATTGAAACGATAGAGCGTGCCATTGGTGCCGCCCGAGACAAAATAAACCGACCCGCTCGAACATTGCGTAAGCGCCGCCGACTGGTTGGTTAGCGGAAATGGCGCGCCGGTATAAAAACGGTAGTGGCGACGCTGTTGGCCGAATCGATGCTATGGATCGCCGCCGCGTTGTTGTTGATGCCGTAAAGATTTACCGCCGCTTGCGGCGCCGGACTCGCGATCACGAGCGCGGCGGTGACCGTGATTTCCGCGAATAATTTTGTCAGTGGGCGTCTGTTCACGGCGTGCTCACGCCATTGGTTTGCGGCGCGCCGGAGTTTCTTGAAGTGGGAGATTGCTCGTCCCCTGAGAACCAGTTCAGCGCGTCGCGCACCGAATTCTGGTCGAAGGCGAATCGGAGCTTGATGTATGGGCCTTGCGAGGTGTAGCCGGCGGTCGAGAAGTCGTCGTCCTCGAAGCCGCGGAAGTTATAGCCTAAGCTCACCCATAGGTTTTTGATCAGGCTTACGCCGATCGTTGGGCCCAGCGAATATTGATAGTTGTTCGCCTGCATCGAATGCAGCAGGCCCATCTGTAAGCCTAGGTCGAAGCGCTCGTTGATGTCGTGCCGGTACTCGCCGTCGAACGCCTGAATCCAGCCCTCGTAGTCCACGCTGTCGAAGCTGTCGAGCACGTACTTGATGCCGTGGTGCAGGGCGAACTGATTGGTGCGATTCGGCAGCCAGTTCAGATTGAGATTGTTGACGGTCTTGCGCGCCCGCACGGTGTCCAGGGTGGTGGCGATTTCCTCGTAGTTGAAATCCAGCCGATCGAGCACGATCCAGTGGCTTTCCACCGGACGATACGCAACCGAAAAACGCAGATCGCCGAGCGTATTCGACGTGCCGTCCAGGCTTTGACCGCTCAGGTATTGACCGCCCAGCTAAAGGCCAAGACCCGGCGTTTGTTGCCGATAGAAGCCGAAGATGGCGCCGAACTGGTCGTCCTGATCCGCGAAGCGGTTTTCGATCCTGGCCGAGGCCGACCATAAATCCTGCGCGTAACTCGCACCGGCCGAGATGGCCGTGAAATCGTTGTTCAAGGTTGTGCCGGAGGCGGTCGTGCCGGACACCGTACCGGAGGCGGGCGGCACGTTCGGATTGAACACGGGCGCGCCCGCTTCGCTGATGGTCTGCGAGCGATCCAGGCCGAAGTCCAGATCGAGATGGTCGGTGACCGCAATGCCCTGGGTCAGTCCCAGATTCCCGAACAGCCGCTGGCCGTCTTCCGCGGTTTGATCCTCCACCGAGGTCGTCACGGTCGCGCGCGACCAGGGCGCGGTGCGCACGCCCACGCGCGTCGACTGCGTGCTGATGTCCTCGCCTTCGGTGAATTCCTGTTCGACGAACGTCAGGGTGCTGGGCGTAATGAGATAATCGGTGCCCAGAATCACCCGTGTCGGATAATCGGGATTGGCGTTGTCGCCCACCGCGAACTCGCCCAGGCCCCGCAGGTTCCAGCGCTTGTCGAAGAACGCGCGCGAGGCGCCGAGGGTGACGAGATCGGATGTGAACGTCTGACCTTCAGTCAGCCGATCTTCCGCATGACGCAGCCCCGCGGAAAGGCTGTACAAATCCTGCTGGTATGTGAATTGCCCGAACGCCACGTCGCGGCGCGCATCGAGAAAGCTGACCTCCTCGCGATAAAGCTGCCCGTCCGCGAACAGATGCTCGGTGAACCGATAGCGCCCATCCACGCCCAGTTTGCTGGTGCCCGCCTCGGTGCCGAGCTGCTGACCGAGACCGAATTCGCTGTCCTGATTGCGCACGTACGCCCGCGTGTCCAGCTTCTCGCCCAGGTGGATGACCTCGGCAAGGTACGCCTCTCCCGATGTCGCCAGTCCGTCGTCATCCGTCCCCGAAGTCGCGAATTCCCCGCGTATCTGCGTCGCGTTGGTCACTTTATAAGTCAGGTCCGCGCCCTGCAGATCGCCGTTGGAGGCGCTTGAATCGCCCTCGTGAATAGCCGACGCGCCGATCTCCAGCCGTTCGTTCAGAAACTTGACGGCGCCGCGCCCGCCGGCGGTCAGCGCTTCGCCCGCGCCGCCTTCGACCTCGTATTCGGCGACGATGTAGATGGGATTGAGGTTCGCGTCGCGGCTGAAGATCGGCTGTTTGAAAAACAAGGTGCCGTCGAAATAATCGATGCTGTAGTCGATAAACCGCGTTAGCTGGCGCTCTTCCAGCACCAGTTCGCTGCGAAAGCGGTCGCGCGTCTGGATGGTGATCCTTTCGCTGTTGATCACCACATCGTTGCGCGACAGGCGATAAAGTCCGGAGGTGCCGTTGCCCAGGATCTCGTCGCGAACGAAGGCGAAATCGGTTTGTGCCGCGAAGGCGTTCAACACGTAACGCTTGCTCAGAAACTCGGTCTTCAGACCCGTCAGGGTGCGGCTGTAACGCGACAGTTCGGTAAAGGTCAGGCCCGTATCGTAATCGCCGAACAACGCGTAGAACTGCTCGCGCTCGATCATGACGTAGAGCTTTTCGCTGCTCGCCGCGTCGAAGCGCTGTTCGGTGACGTCGCCATAGAGCGTGTAAAACTCTTCCGGATCGATGGTCTGGCGCAGGCGCTCATCCGTTTCGGCATCTTTGCCATTGGTGTCGTAGGCAGCTGTCAGCAACCACTTGCCGCGCACCTGGCCCTTGGCGTAGAAGGCGACTCTGCCGTCCTCGTAAAGTTTGTCGTCCACGCCCGCGGCGGCTAGCGCTTCCGCGTTGCCGGACAAGGTGTTGTAGCCCACCGCGCTCTCGCCGAAACCGACCAGAATCCAGTCACGCGGGGCGGGCGCCGATCCAGGCGTCGATCACGTCCTGCTCGGTGTCGATGGCAAGACCCAAAGTAGACTGCGTGACCAGCGGATCGCCCGTCGCGCCCAGGCGCGTGCGGCTCTTGTCTAGATTGAAGCGCAGTTTCGCCCGGCCGGTTTCGGTGGTCGGCTCCAGATATAAACGCGCGATGCCGCCGGGACCGACCTGGTAGTGCGTCGCGCCGCCCTCCAGGTCGAACAATGCGCGTCTTTGCGCCAGGGCGCGCTGCCGGGCGAAATACGGCGGCTCGACCGTGAAATCGCCGACCACGCCTTCGCGCACCGGCTCGCCCCATTGATCGCGAAACCGCACCGCGATCACCGGCGGCGTCTTTCCGTCCGCCACGGCGCGCGAATAGTCCGGCGCGAGTTCGACCGTGACCGGCAAACCCGAGAAGTGGACGTTCTTCACGATGGTCTCGACGACATTGCCGGCGGCGTCCAGGGTCGAAGCCTTTAGCGCGTTCGGACCTTCGATCAGATCCACGCCGCGCCATTGACTCACCGCGATGCGACCTTCCTTGCTCGTGGTCTGCCCGTCGTAGTTGAGCGGTTCGACCGGCTCGCCGTTCAAGGTGAGTGCTAGCCTGTAGCTGGCGTCGTGTTTGATCGCGATCTTGATCGAGGGAATGGCCGGATGAAAGTTGCTGCCCGGCGCCAGCCATTCCAGCTCGGGTGCGGCCTGCGCGAACCAGGCGTCGTCGAGTTCGGGTATGACTTGACGCTTAGGCTCAGGCAACTCCGGCATGGGAGGTGTTACGGCGGGTTCAGGCTCTTCGCGTTGACCACCGCGCCGCTTGCGCTTGGCAAGTTTAAGTTCATCGGGCGTTTTTTCGCGCAGGTAAAAGTCGGCGCGCCACAGCACACCGGCCTGCACGTCTACGAACCGCGCGTACGGCGTGCCCGCGAAGCGCGTGTTGCGCTCGCAGTCGTGAATCGCCAGATCGTCCGGCAGGCTTTCGAGATCGACCTGCACGCGATGCGTGCCGGGCGCCACACCCTCGAAGTGATACATGCCTTTGTCATCCGTGATGACATAGCGGC
>JACCYU010000216.1 GCA_013696315.1 Gammaproteobacteria bacterium
GCGCCACCTTTCTATTTCACCACGGGCGCGGTTTCAAATGTGTGATAAGGCGGGGGTGAGGGCAGCGTCCATTCCAGACCCCGTGCCCCGTCCCACACCTGACTGGTCGCGCGCTCGCCGCCACGGATGGTCTGCACGACGATGTAAAGGAACAGGAGTTGCGCCAGCCCAAAGCCAAACGCGCCGACGCTGATCAGCATTTTGTAATCGGCGAACTGCAGCGCGTAGTCAGGAATGCGGCGCGGCATGCCCGCCAGCCCCACGAAATGCATGGGGAAAAAGGTGAGGTTGACGAAGATCGCCGACAACCAGAAGTGCCATTTGCCGAGACTCTCGTTATACATATGCCCCGTCCATTTCGGCAGCCAGTAGTAAACGGCCGCCAGGATGGCGAAGACGGAGCCCGGCACCAGCACGTAATGGAAGTGTGCGACCACAAAATACGTGTCCTGATACTGGAAGTCCGCCGGCACGATAGCCAGCATCAACCCTGAGAAACCGCCGATGCTGAACAGCACGATAAACGCGATGGCGAACAGCATCGGCGTCTCGAAAGTGAGCGAGCCGCGCCACATAGTGGCGACCCAGTTGAATACCTTCACGCCGGTAGGCACCGCGATGAGCATCGTCGCGAACATGAAGAACAACAGCCCGCCAAGCGGCATGCCCACGGTAAACATGTGGTGCGCCCAGACAATAAACGACAGAAAGGCGATAGAGGCCGTGGCGTACACCATCGAGCTGTAACCGAACAGCGGCTTGCGCGAGAAGGTCGGCACGATGCTGGAGATTACGCCGAACGACGGCAGAATCAGAATGTAGACCTCCGGGTGCCCGAAGAACCAGAAAATGTGCTGGAACAGTACCGGGTCGCCACCGCCCGCCGCGTTAAAAAAGCTGGTGCCGAAAAACTTGTCGGTCAGCATCATGGTCACGGCACCGGCCAGCACCGGCATGACGGCGATGATTAGATAGGCCGTGATCAGCCACGTCCACACGAACAGCGGCATCTTCATCAAGCTCATGCCGGGCGCGCGCATATTCAGAATGGTCGCGATGACATTGATGGCCCCCATGATCGAAGCCAGGCCCAGAAAATGGATGGAAAAAATCAGGAACGGAAACGCCGCGCCGGTCTGCAGGGATAACGGCGGATACATGGTCCAGCCGCCCGCCGGCGCACCGCCCTCCATAAAGAGCGTGGACAGCAACATCGCGAAGGCGAACGGCAGAATCCAGAAACTCCAGTTGTTCATCCGCGGCAAGGCCATGTCAGGCGCGCCGACCATCATTGGCACCAGCCAGTTGGCGAGCCCCGTGAACGCGGGCATGATCACGCCGAATATCATGACCAGCGCATGCAAGGTGGTCATGGAGTTGAAGAACTGCGGATCCACGAATTGCAGACCGGGTTGAAACAGTTCGGTGCGGATGATCATCGCCATCGCGCCGCCGACGAAGAACATGATCATCGCGAACCACAAGTACAAGGTGCCGATGTCCTTGTGGTTGGTGGTGAACAGCCAGCGCTTGATCCAGTAAGGATGTTGCTCGTGATGATGGTCGTCGTGTGGTACGGCGCTCATGCTATGGCTCCTGTGTAAAGTGTATCGTGGCGGGGTGTCGCGCGAAGTATACGAATTTACAGGCCGGCCTGGCTTACCTGCTGGCCCTGACCGCCGCTTTTCTGCCTTTGCACCCACTTATCGAATTCCGCCTGCTCGACGGCCCGCACCACCACCGGCATAAACCCGTGATCCCGGCCGCACAGCTCGGTGCACTGGCCGCGATAAACGCCGGGTTCATCGATCCGGGTCCAGACCTGGTTGATAAAGCCCGGCAACGCGTCTCGCTTCACCGCTAGCTCCGGCACCCACCACGAATGAATAACGTCGTTGGAAGTCATCAGAAGAACAATCTTTTTGTCAATCGGCACCACCACTTCGTTATCGACCTCGACGAGATAATTTTCGCCCTTAGCCTCCTGGTTGAAAATCTGTGAGCGCGGGGTAGAGAGGGTGCTGAAGAAATCGATTTTATGATCGAGATAGTCGTAATGCCACTTCCACTGGTAACCCGTAATCTTGATGGTCATGTCCGGGTCGCTGGTATCGTCCATCGCAATCAGGGTGTTGGTGGCGGGTATCGCCATTGCGACCAGGATGACGAATGGCGCGATGGTCCAGAGGATTTCCACCGTGGTGCTCTCGTGAAACTGCGCGGCCTTATAGCCCCTGGAGCGCCGGTGCCGGATAATCGAATACAGCATGGCGCTGAAGACGACCACCCCGATGGCTACACATATCCAGAAAATCAGCATGTGCAGCCCATAAACCTCACGGCTGATCTCGGTTACGCCGCGTGGCATGTTAGAGGCGGGCAGCGCCGCCGCGGAACCGGACAATAGCGGCAGCAGGATTGCAGCCAGCCATGCCACGGCTTGATCGAACTTCCATCGGGCCATGCCCTGTTCCTCCGGAGCTTGCTTACGTTTATTAATCTCCATTAAGCCTGATACGGCTTGCTGGTCAGCGGTACAACAACCATCGTCGATACACATTGGTCAGTACACATCGATCGATGCACGTCGATCGATGTACACGGCCGTAGTATGCAATTGCCATGCAAGGCGTGACCCCTAGTGGCAAACCACCGCGTTGCGCTGTGCCTGGGCCTGCTCATAACGCCGCGCGCAACGCGGCCGCAAGCGAGTGCCGTTCCTCGTCCACCAGACATGCGCCTATTTCAACCTGCAAGCCGTGGGAGCGGATAAACAGCCGGCTTGGATATCCATTGATCGCAGCCTTGTCTAGAATCACCCGCGCCCAGCAACGCTGGAATGAACAGGCGCGTTCCGGTGTGCTTCTGCCGACGGCGATGCGCACTTCCTGCCCGTCGATGGACACCACTTCCCGCCAGCCGCACCTGAGGCAACATCGATACAAACCGATGCCGAGGATCAGCATCTCAAGGCCTGCGAAGGGCAGCATCATCCACAGACCCTGAGCGGCGAAAAACCCCGCGATACCAAATGAAATTACCACCATGCCAGCGAAAAATAACTGGTTGCCGCGCCATGACAGCGACGTGTTGGGCCTGATGACGAAATGCACGTCGTTTGCGCGTGGCTGCTCGCGCGTGACACTCATCTGCGGCTCGCGGTATGGACGGTTGTCACGAAGCGATGCTACCGGAAGCCGTTATTTCAGACAATAGTGAAATGCCAAACAATTACACACAAACTGCCGGTGATTCATGCTCTCCTATGGGGTGCGCCGCCCTATATGACTTACGGGTATCAGGGTTTCTCCGCCGGTCCCGCGCGCGCCTAACCGCGCGCCGGCCGCCCAGGCCAGTCCATAAATGATCTCGTAACTGGCGGGCAACATACCCTCCGGCGTACGGAATCTTTCATAGGCCTGCTCCGCGCGCCGATAACGCTGCCTGCCAGTCAGACCGCGCGGACGGCCATGCATATTGTTGCGGGCGCCCAACCACTTCAGCTCACGCATCAGCTGCGGGACGCCGCGATACGTGAGGCACATCATTTCCATCTCCATGACGGGATCGGCGAAGCCCGCCCGCATCACCGCATCGCCGACATCGTGCATGTCGATAAAGCCGTTGACGTGTGCGAAGGCGTCAGCTTCCGCCCAGCTGGCCCGCAGTTCCTTGAGGGTATCCGGACCCACGGTGGTGAACAGCAGCACGCCGTCGGGTTTCAGTACGCGCCGCATTTCGCGCAGCGTGCGCTCTAGATCGTTGCACCATTGCAGGGTGAGGCTGGAGTAGATCATGTCCACGCAGGCGTCGGCCAGCGGCAGAAATTCCGCATCGCCGCATACGGGTGATGGCCGGCGCCGCCAGTTGCCCGTGCGCGCCGACTTGCGAAGCATCGCCATCGCCACGTCCAGCGCGAGTACGCGGCTGCCGCGATAGCGGCGCAACAGCTCGCCAGTCGCATGGCCGGTGCCCGCCCCTACATCCACGATCGTAGCGGGCTTTACCCGCAACACATCAAGACGCTCGAGCAGACGCCGGGCTACCTCCCGCTGCAACACCGCAAAATCGTCGTAGCGCGCCGCGGAACCTTCAAACGCGCGGCGCACCCGTCGTTTATCCAGATGATGGGGTAGGGGCTCAGTCGTCAAGGAACTCCTCCAGCACGTTGTTAAATTCGCTGACGTGCGACAGAAACGGCGCGTGCCCCGCGCCGCCGATAACGCGATGACGTGCGCTTTTAACAAGAGCGGCTACGGCGGGCCCGGCGGTGGCGCGCACCAGCACATCGCGTTCACCAAGAATTAACCTTAACGGACAACTTAGCAAAGGCAGTTCCGCGCGCAAATCGGCCGCTTGCAACAAACTCAGCCCGGCGTTGACTGAGTCCCGGTCCGGCGCGTACAGGGACATCGCCGCGCGCAAGCTTCGCAACGTGCTCGCAGGGTGCTCGCTTCTGTGCACCTGCAGGGCCAGAAAGCGCGCGAGCGTATCCGTTGGTTGACGTTCAAGGCTTGCGGCGAAATCATCCAGCAGCTTTGAGGCCATGCCGTGCGGCCAGTCAGCCGCGCGCGCAAAACGCGGTTGGCTCGCGACCAGAATCAGCCGGCTGACTCGATCAGGGTAGCGCAACGCATGGGTGGTAGCGATGAGTCCGCCCATTGACCAGCCCAGCCACACGGCCCGCGGGGGCGGCGCGGCAAGATTCAGCGCGGTGCACACGGCATCGAGATCGCGCAGGTCGATGCGCGCGGAACTGCCGCCGTGGCCGGGCAGATCGATACACGTGACCCGCCAGCGGCTTTCCAGCGCGGGCAGCATCGCCGACCAGACACTGGAATTCAGGCCCCAGCCGTGCAACATAACCAGATCTGGCCCGCGCCCGGTTGTGGTCACGCTCAGCATGGAATGCGCGGGCCAGGCACGCATACAGGGTCGGGTCGGTTATTATGGTCGATACAGGAAATCGTCAATTTGCCGAAGCGTCATGTTCATTTCTATTCTACTGATCATCGCAGCCTACCTGCTGGGCGCCATCTCCACTGCCATCATTGCGTGCCGACTGCTGGGAGCAACCGATCCGCGAACCGTCGGGTCCGGCAATCCCGGCGCCACGAATGTGCTTAGAGCGGGCGGCCGGCGCGCGGCCGGCATCACCTTCTGCGGCGACGTTATTAAAGGGCTTGCGCCCGTGGTGGCGGCGCGCGGTCTTGGCTTGGACGATAGCGTGATCGGCGCCGTAGCGCTGGCGGCCTTCTGCGGTCACGTCTTTCCAGTGTACTACGGCTTCAAGGGCGGCAAGGGTGTAGCGACTGGTCTGGGCGCCCTGTGTGGTGTGCATGCCCTGGTTGGCATATCCGCCTTTGCGACCTGGCTGCTGGTCGCCAGCACCACCCGGTTTTCGTCGGTGGCCGCACTTGCGACCAGCCTCATGGCGCCGGTATACATGCTGATCATGACCGGCTCCGCGTGGTTTAGCTGGGCAACGGTTATCATGGCGGCCATCATTATCTGGCGGCACCGCAGCAACATCTCTCAGTTGCTGGAAGGCTCGGAAGAGAAAATCGGCAGCAGCGGTTAGGCGGCACCAGTCGGGTTGTGCAACTCCGTCAGCGGCCAGCGCGGACGCGCCGCGATTGACAGCGAATCTCGCTGGCCCGACTGTAATCTCACCATGCCCGCGTAGGCAATCATGGCGCCATTGTCCGTGCAGAATTCGGGCCGCGGATAAAATGTTTCCGCGCCCAGCGAGGCGGCCATTGCGCTCAACGTGGCGCGTACGCGGCGATTCGCGCCCACGCCGCCGGCCACCACCAGACGTTTAAGCCCGGTCTCGGCCAACGCGCGCCTGCATTTGATGCTCAACGTCTCGGTCACGGCGAGTTCGAACGCGGCCGCGATATCGGCCCTGGTATCGGGCTTATTATCCGACTGCGCAAGTGTATTGAGCGCGTAGGTCTTCAAGCCGCTGAAGCTGAAGTCCAGTCCCGGGCGATCGGTCATCGGCCGGGGAAAGCGGAACCGCCGGGCGTTGCCGCGCTCAGCCAGGCGCGCAAGGGCGGGGCCGCCTGGGTAGCCCAGTCCCAGAAGTTTGGCCGTCTTATCAAAAGCCTCGCCGACCGCGTCGTCAAGCGTTTCGCCGAGCACGGTATAGCGGCCCACCGCGTCGACCTTCACCAGCATCGTGTGGCCGCCGGATATGAGCAATGCCACGAACGGCGGGCGCGGCGGGCGCGCCTCAAGCATTGCCGCGAGCAGATGACCTTCCATGTGGTGCACGCCGATTGCCGGTACGTCCCAGGCCCACGCCAGACTGCGCGCGATCGATGCGCCGACCAGCAGCGCGCCCATTAAGCCCGGCCCGGCGGTGTAGGCCACGCCGCCAATGTCAACAGGTCGCAGACCGGCATCGGCGAGCACTTGGCGGACAAGCGGAATTGTCTTGCGCACGTGATCCCGTGAGGCCAGCTCCGGCACCACGCCGCCGTAGTCCGCGTGCATGCGGCCTTGAGTGTAGAGTCGATGCGCCAGCAGACCAATGCCCGCATCGACCACGGCTGTCGCGGTTTCGTCACAGGATGTTTCGATGCCCAGCACGCGCAGTGGCGTAGCGCGCCCGTTTGTATCTGAACCGACCTGTTTGCCCATGAGTAAATGTCATACTTTGGTTTTTTGGCGGAACGCTACTATAATCGCGTCCCTTTTACCCGCACAAAGTCCGCGAGTCGGCTGGAGTTAGATTAATCGATATGCCTAGTATCCGCGTTAAAGAGAATGAACCTTTTGATGTCGCCATTCGGCGATTTCGCCGCGCGTGTGAGAAAGCGGGCGTACTGACCGAAGTACGTCGCCGCGAGTTTTATGAAAAACCAACCACGGTACGCAAACGCAAGGCGGCGGCAGCGGTGAAACGGCATATAAAGCGCATCTCCAGAGAAGTAACCCGCCAGCAGCGGCTGTACTGATCCGGCAATAGTTGCAGGTACTAGAGCCTATGTCAGCGCGCCTGACCGAGCGGATCAGCGAAGACATGAAAACCGCGCTGCGTGCGCGGGACAAGCGACGCCTAGGCGCGATCCGGCTGATGCTGGCCGCCATCAGACAGCGTGAAGTCGACACCCGCGCGACCTTGGACGACCCTCAGGTGCTGGCGATTCTCGACAAGATGGTCAAGCAGCGACGCGAATCCATCGTGCAATATGACGCCGCCGCTAGAGACGATCTGGCGGCGGTGGAACGCTTCGAGCTCGATGTCATTCAGGGTTATTTGCCCTCGCCGCTGAGCGACGCGGATATCGAGCGCCTGATCGAGGCGGCAGTCGCCGAAACCGGCGCCAACAATTTACGGGACATGGGCAAAGTCATGGCGCAGCTTAAACCGCAAGTGCTGGGTCGTGCTGACCTGGCGACGATCAGCGCGAAGGTCAAGACGCGCCTGTCCTCCCGCTAGCGCGCAACCGGCCCGACGCCTTACTTGCGATACGCTATTTTGCTGTTTTCGCAGGGCTGACTCGCCAAAGTCAGCCCTAAAGGTCACGTGTATGCCCAATCCCATGCAGTTTCTGGAGGTGCCCCGACGGGACCCGGATAAAACCACGGTCGAGGTGCGCATCCAGGATTACCGGGAGATCTACGCCCAGTTTGACCGCGCCGCCGCCAAGGCGCAGGCCGCGCGGTGCCTCGGCTGCGGCAATCCTTATTGCGAGTGGAAATGCCCGGTTCACAATTACATTCCCAACTGGCTGAAACTTATCGAAGAGGGCAATCTGTTCGAAGCCGCCGAGATGGCTTACCGCACCAACAGTCTGCCCGAAGTCTGTGGCCGCGTATGCCCTCAGGATCGTCTGTGCGAAGGCGCGTGCACTTTGAACGATGGTTTCGGCGCAGTCTCGATCGGCGCGATCGAGAAGTACATTACCGATGAAGCGCTCAAGGCCGGCTGGCGGCCGGACCTGTCCGGCGTGGTCAGGACCGACCGGCGCGTGGCCATCGTCGGCGCCGGCCCGGCGGGCCTGGGATGCGCCGACGTGCTCGTTCGCAACGGCGTGCAGCCTGTTGTATTCGATCGTTATACCGAGATCGGCGGCCTGCTGACGTTCGGCATTCCACCATTCAAGCTCGATAAGGAAATCGTGCGCACTCGCCGCCAGATCATGGAAGAGATGGGCGTGGCGTTCAGGCTCAATGTCGAGATCGGGCGCGATCTGCCCTTTCAGCGACTGCTCGACGAATACGATGCCGTGTTTCTGGCCATGGGGACTTACACCTCAATGAAGGGCGGCTTCCCCGGCGAAGATTTGACCGGCGTGCACGAGGCATTGCCGTATCTCATTTCCAACATCGACCGCCTGCTAAAGATTAAGCGCGACGGTCACGCATTCATCAACATGCGGGATCAAAGAGTGGTCGTGCTCGGCGGCGGCGATACCGCCATGGACTGCAACCGTACGGCCATACGGCAGGGCGCGGCATCGGTGAGCTGTATTTATCGACGCGACGAAGTGAACATGCCGGGCTCCCGGCGCGAAGTGGGCAGCGCCAGGGAAGAAGGGGTGCGATTCCTGTTTAATCGGCAACCTGTCGAGATCGTAGGCAGCCGCCGGGTAGAAGGCGTCAAAGTCGTCACCACCAGGCTCGGCGCGCCGGATCAGCGCGGCCGCCGCAGGCCGGAGCCGGTAACGGGGTCCGATGAGATAATCCCGGCTGATCGCGTTATCATCGCGTTTGGCTTTCGCCCAAGCCCCGCGCCCTGGTTCGAGGAACACAGGATTGACCTCGACGCAGGTGGCCGCGTGCTCGCACCGGGGTCGCAGCGCTATAAATTTCAAACGAACAATCCGGCGGTTTTCGCGGGGGGAGATATGGTGCGTGGCTCCGATCTGGTCGTGACTGCCGTATTCGAAGGCCGGGAGGCGGCTGAAGGCATCCTGGCTTATCTCGATGACATTGCCACGGCTTCATCGGTCGCCTTTAGCGCGCGCTAGCGGCAGGTTTCCTGCGCATACGCGAAAGAGCCCGCCATCATCGACCACGTGCATGCAGTGACCGCAACAGCTGAACTCAAAAACGACCGTCTGTTACGCGCCCTGCGGCGCGAGCCGGTGGACGCTACGCCGATCTGGATCATGCGCCAGGCAGGGCGGTATCTGCCTGAATACCGTGCGACACGCGAGCGCGCGGGGAGTTTTCTGAACTTATGCAAGACGCCCGAGCTGGCGTGCGAAGTAACACTGCAACCCCTCGCGCGATTCGACCTCGATGCGGCGATAATCTTCTCCGATATATTAACCATTCCCGATGCGATGGGGCTGGGCCTTTATTTTGTCGAAGGTGAAGGGCCGAGGCTAGCACGGCCGTTGCGAGATGTGGCGGCCATCCGACGGCTACGGGTGCCGAACGCCGAACAGGAACTGGATTATGTCATGGCGGCGCTGCGCATGACGCGGCGCGAACTCAGCGGCAAAGTGCCGTTGATCGGGTTTAGCGGCAGCCCGTGGACACTCGCCACCTATATGGTGGAAGGCGGCGGCAGTAAGACATTCTCAAACGTGAAAGCGCTGCTCTACGATCAGCCCGAGGCGTTGCAGCATCTGCTGGATGTCACCGCGGACAGCGTCGCAGGCTATCTTAACGCGCAGATTGGCGCGGGCGCACAAGCCGTCATGATATTCGACACCTGGGGCGGCGTGCTTTCCACAGAGGCGTATCACGCATTCTCGCTCGCGCCCATGCAGCGAGTGGTTGATCAGCTTCACCGTCAATACCAGGGTCAGCATGTGCCGGTCACACTGTTTACCAAAGGCGGCGGCGCCTGGCTGGAGGCGCTGGCAAATACGGGATGCGACGCCCTCGGGCTGGACTGGACGGTGGAAATAGGCGCGGCGCGCCGGCAGGTGGGCGATCGAGTCGCGCTACAGGGCAATCTCGACCCGTGCGCGCTTTACGCGAAACCCGAACGCATCAAGGCGCAAGCGGCCAAAATTCTGGCCGGATTCGGCCGTGGTCCGGGGCACATTTTTAATCTGGGTCACGGTATCCACCCGGATATCAACCCCGACCACGTCAAGGTCCTGATTGACTCGGTGCATGATCTAAGCCGCCCTTATCATGCCGGACGACCTTGCGGCACCGCGTCTTTTTGATCCGCATCTGAATTCTCTTCGATCAACTCTTCAACCTGCCGAATACTAGCCCGCCGCATCGGCTTGCCGTCGATCGGACTTGACGGTGGGCGCTTCAACGCATCGTAGGGCAGCACCACGGCCTCGACCCGATGATCGCTGATTGCAAAACGCACACCGGTAGTAATCAACGTCGCGGCCATGCCGCAGACGCCGCTCGAAGCCATCGTAGGGCACACTGGCATCCATTAGTACGAACAACACCTCTTCTACGGCGTCGGCGAATACGTGCAGGTCAATGTCCGAATGCTTGCCCGCCGTGCCGCTGAGCACCGCGCCCGTCAAGCGGGGCTCGAAGTTCTCCAGCAGTCGCATGGCGGAAATCGCCACGCGCCTGAGCGACCATACGTCATTTTGATATCCTCGCGTGTAGAACAGACGTTGATGCTCGTACACTGCCTGCTCGATCTCGCGATTGCCCGGCAAGGGTTGCCCGCTCGCGACGCTCAGCCGCTCCGCGGCCTTGAGTTTTGCGAACTGGTAATCCGCGACGCCCTCATCCAGCAGGATACGCGCGGCTTCCTGTGCGATGCAGGCGCGCAGACGACTTTCACGGGAATCATGCATGGCGTTATGCGGTTAGGACTGACTGGGGGGCGCAAAGTGGTTCAGTTCGCTCCGTGTGGCTTGTCCCGATGACGGTCAGTCGGGTTACGCGATCAAAACAACTGCTCGGGCACCTCAACGGGCTGCTGCTCTGACCGGCCGTATACCGGCGCCGGCGCCATTGCGCCGCGCCTGGGCACTTGGTCGGAACGAAAAGTCTCAAAAATACCGTCGTCGCTGACCGAGCTTGCCAGCAGCCCGGTTTGCGGATCAATGCGCACTGTCACCATGCCGGCTGGCTGCGGCAGGTTGCTTTCAGGAATGTCCCGCAACGCGACCCGCATATAATCAATCCAGACGGGCAACGCAGCGGCCCCTCCCACCTCGACGTCACCCATTGGTCGCGGGTTGTCGAAACCCAGCCATACTGTGGTAACCAGCCTGGTGTTATAACCGCTGAACCACGCGTCATGCTGATCATTGGTGGTGCCGGTCTTGCCCGCCAGGTCGGTCCGATTTAACGCCATTGCCTTGGCGCCCGTGCCGGTGCTGATCACATCCTTCATCATGCTGACCATTTGATACGCATTGGCGGCCGGCAACGCTCTTGGCGCGAAGTCTCGCGGGTAAATGACCGTATCGCGTCGCTCGTCTGCCCGTTGCACCGCGACCGCCGCTGAGTCAGTCGCAGTTTTGGCCGGGCTCATCACGGCGAGTGTGCCGTTGTCAGCGCTTAGGGGTGGCGCGGCCCCCGGCTGACACGCGGCACTCTCGCACAGAGCCGGAGGATTCGCCCGGAATACCGTTTTGCCTCCCACGGTCTTGATGCTTTCAATCAGATAGGGTGAGATGCGAAAACCGCCATTGGCGAAAACGGCATACCCCGCCGCGAGTTCGAGTGGCGTTACCGAACCGCTGCCCAAGGCGAGCGATAAATCCATGGGCAGGCGGCTGGCATCGAAACCAAACTTCGAGATGTGATCCATCGCGGCGCTCAGGCCCATGCTGCTGAGCAATCGAATCGACACCATGTTGCGGGACTGCGCCAGCGCGACACGCATGCGCGTGGGGCCGTAAAATGTGCCGCCGTAGTTTTCAGGGCGCCATATGTTTTCCAGACCCGAGGCATCGAATACGACCGGCGCGTCGTTTATGGTGCTCGCCGGCGTGAAACCATGCTCCAGCGCGGCGGAATAGATGAACGGCTTGAACGCTGAACCGGGCTGGCGATACGCCTGTGTTGCCCGGTTGAAGTTACTCTGGTTGAAATCGAGACCGCCGACCAGCGCCACGATCGCGCCGTCACGAGGATCGAGCGACACCAGTGCGCCAGATACATCCGGCAGCTGAGTTAGCCCCCATCCGCCCTTCTCGTTTTGCACGATGCGTACAATGTCGCCCCGCGCCAGCACATCGGCAGCGGTGTCTGGCGTACCGCCTTGCGCATTCTGATTGATGTAGGGCCGCGCCCACGACAGGTCTTCCCAGCTCAGCGTAATCAGTTTCCCGCCACCGGCATAAACCTTGGCTGACTTTTCGCCGACGTTGATCACCAGCCCGGCGCCCAACCCGGCAACCGGCGGGCAATCCGCGAGCACGCTTCGCCAGGCACTCCTGTCCGCCAGCATATCCGGCCCGATACGCTGCTCCGCTCCCCTGTACCCGTGCCGCTTGTCGTATGCTTCCAGACCCGCGCGCAATGCCTCGGCCGCCGCGCGTTGCTTGTCGGCGCTGACCGTAGTCTTAACCTTGTAGCCCCCGGTGTAAGCGTCGAGGCCAAACCGCGAAGTCATTTCCATGCGAGCCATTTCCGCGACGTATGGCGCTTTCGAAGCCACGGCCGGATCATGCAGACGCGCCGTCCCGGACCGCCGGAGCGCGATCTGATAATCCTTATCGTCAATAAAATGCAGGTCGTGCATGCGTTGCAGCACATAGTTACGACGCTCAATGGCGTGCGCCGGATCCGCGATGGGGTTGTAAATGGACGGCGCCTTGGGCAGACCGGCGATTATCGCGATCTGGCTCAAATTCAGTTCGCGCGCATCAAGGCCGTAATAAACCTCGGCGGCGGCGCCCACTCCGTAGGCACGATTCCCCAAATAGATCTTGTTGAGATAGAGCTCCAGGATTTCGTGCTTGGGCAGCTCCCGCTCCATTTTCAGCGCCAGAAAGACTTCCCGCAATTTGCGCTCATACGTACGCTCGCTGGTCAGGAAGAAATTTCGCGCCAACTGCATGGTGATGGTGCTGCCGCCCTGTTGCTTTTCGCCCGTGCTCAGCAACTGCCACGCCGCTCGGAGCAAACCGTGGTAGTCCACGCCGGGGTGCGTGTAGAAGCGATCGTCTTCGGCGGCCAGGAATGCGCGCTGCATGAGCATTGGCACTTGCTGGAGCGACAGCGGTTTGCGCCGCTTTTCGCCGAACACCGCCATGAGTTCGCCTTCCCGCGTGTAGACCCGCAATGGCGTCTGCAACTGAATATCTTTAAGGGATGCGACGGAGGGCAGCCCGGGCGCCAGATAAAGATACGCGCCAAGCATGGCAGCGGCACCAAAGGTGGCGAAGCCCGCCGCCAGAACCACACCAAAACGCAGAAACATCAGCAATATGCGCATGCGGGATTAAAACGAGTTGTCGAAAACTGATCCTGCACGGCAGGATGAACGGTATAAATCTCCTCGCATATGGTGAACACAAGTTACGGAATTAACGGTAGTATTTTTCAGGTGAAAGGTTACGACTCCGACTGAGATTGCGCCGAATAGTTTTGTAACCGTCCCCGCGTACAAGGATATTGTGTGTCTCTTTTCAAACGTAAGCAATCCTCCGTGCTGGGCATCGACATCCGCTCCACGTCGGTCAAACTGTTGGAGTTAAGCCGCTCGGCCAGGGGTTTCACGGTCGAACATCATGCAGTGGAACCGCTGCCGCCCAATGCCATCGTGGAGAAGGCTATTTCCGATGTCGCTGCGGTCGGCGAGACCATTCGCCAGGCGATTAAGCGCGCGGGCGCCAAAAACAAAAACTGCGCGCTGGCCGTGAGCGGTTCGGCAGCCATTACGAAAGTGATCACCATGCGCGCTGGCTTGACGGACGATGATATGGAGTCGCAGCTCCAGATCGAGGCGGATCAGTACATTCCCTTCGCACTGGAAGAAGTCAATCTGGACTTCGAAGTGCTGGGCCCCACTGAGAATAACGCCGATACAGTGGACGTGCTGCTCGCGGCTTCGCGCAAAGAGAATATCGAATTGCGCGTGGCCGCCGCCGAGGCGGCGGGGCTTACGCCCAAGGTCATGGACGTTGAGGCCTATGCGATTGAGAACGCATTTTCACTGCTTCTGCACCAGGTACCCAATGAAGGCCGCGACAAGAGCGTCGCGCTGATCGACATTGGCGCGACCATGACCTGCCTCAGCGTGATGCACAACCGGAAGCTCATTTACACCCGCGAGCAGCCTTTCGGTGGGCGGCAACTAACCGAGGAAATCATGCATCGCTATGGCCTGACATACGACCAGGCCGGGATGGCCAAGAAACAGGGCGGGCTGCCTGACGACTATGTGAGCGACGTGCTTGAGCCGTTCAAACAAATCCTCGCACAACAGTCGAGCCGGTTTTTGCAGTTCTTTTACTCTGCCAGCCAGTACACAACCGTGGATTACATTGTCCTGGCGGGTGGCTGCGCATCTATTCCGGCGATTGACGAAACCATCGAGCAGTTGTTGGGCATTACCACGGTTATAGCGAACCCGTTCAGCGGCATGTACCTCGCTTCCCGCTTAAGTCCCAAGAGCCTAGCTAAAGACGCGCCGTCGCTGATGGTCGCGTGCGGACTGGCTTTAAGAAGCTTCGACTGATGTTTGCCGCGAGCTTAAACCGCTATGGCACACATTAATTTACTGCCCTGGCGTCAGTTACGGCGCAAGGAACAGCAACGCGAGTTCATCTCCATCATCACGTGTTCCGCTGTGCTAACGGGCATTCTGGTGCTTTATGCGCATATTCACGTCAACGGGATGATTGAGTTCCAGGAGCGTCGAAACGAGTATCTGGCAAGTGAAATCAAGATACTGGATGAACGGATCGCCGACATTAAACAGCTGGAGTCGACGAAGAAGGCGCTGCTGGATCGCATGAATGTAATCGACAGCCTGCAGGCCACCCGTCCCAGTGTAGTACACCTGTTTGATGAGCTCGCACGCACGTTGCCGGACGGCACTTATCTGACCTCCGTCAAGCAAAACGACAATGAATTGGCCATCACGGGTAAAGCGGAATCGAACGCGCGCGTATCGGCGTACATGCGAAGAATCGACGCCTCCGGCTGGCTGGCAGACGCCCGGCTGGAAGTGATCGAAGCCAGTCAGGATGAAATTTCGCGGATTAGCGATTTCACCCTGCAGGCCAATCAGTCCTCGCCGCAAGCCAAGCAGGATGGCGCACAAAACGTAGGGCAGGAACCGGGGTTATGAAGTTTCCTGCTATCAACAGTATCGACCTGAAGACTCTGGCCAGGGCGCCCGCGCCGATTAAGGCCGGCACAATAGCTGTGCTATGCGCCGCACTCGCGGGTAATGGCTATTACTTCGATACGCAGAAACAGCTTCAGTTCTTGAATTGTACAAAGGTCAGCTCGAAGACATGCGCCGCTCTTTTGGCGCCATGCTTCGTCAGTTGCCCAGCAAAACAGAGGTTCCCAGCCTTATCGTCGATAAATCGCAGACAGGATTGGCGAGCGGACTGGAAATCGATTTATTCAAGCCCGGCTCGGAGCTTAGAAAGGACTTTTACGCGGAAAAACCCATTCAGCTACGCGTACGTGGGCATTACCACGAATTCGGCAAGTTTGCGAGTGGCATCGCGGCCTTGCCGCGCATCGTGACGCTGCACAACATCGCGCTATCGCCAGGCCAAGCCGGCGCACTAATGACCATGGAAGCGACGGCCAAGACCTACCGCTATCTGGAAGACGGAGAGTGACATGAACTCAACGACCTTTCGACACCCCCCCGTAGCAGCGCTCGGTGCGACAGTTCTTGTCAGTCTGCTGCTTGGAGGGTGCGGTCGTGATATGCACGATCTGCAGACGTACGTAGCGGAGATCAGGCTACGCAAACCCGCCGGTATCGAAGCATTACCCGAAATCAAGCCCTACGAAAAATTTGACTATCAGGCAGAGGGGCTGCGTGATCCCTTCGATGCGAGCGTTATCGCGCGCCAGCCTGATTCCACCGGCGCGCAGACCGCGAGTAATGGTCTCTCACCAGACCCCAATCGTCCGACAGAGTTTTTAGAAGGCTTTCCGCTGGATACGCTCAGGATGGTCGGCACGCTGGAACAAAGTGGGCAGTTATGGGCGCTTATAAAAACTCCGGACACGACTGTTCAGCGCGTGATGGAAGGTCATTACCTCGGCCAGAACAGCGGTCAGGTTACGAATATCACCGACGGGAACATCAAGATCATGGAGATCATCCCTGACGGCTTCGGTGGCTGGCGGGAGCGCGAAAGTATGGTTGCACTCAGCGAATAAACCGCGGGCAGTCATTCCACCAGACGAACCACGCGCGTGACGGCAAATTTGAATAAGTAAGCATCCAAACAAACGGCTATGAGGTCTTAGACATGCGCACCCCCACCCTTTGCCGAACGATGCAGGCGTTTGGTTATAAGGAAGTGACCGAAGATACGATGGCATCGTGGGCGCGCAAGTTGCTGATGGGCGCGACGCTAATGGTCGGGGCGGTGTTCTGCCTGACGGCTGCGTTGCCTGCCCTTGCCGCCGGTAACACGCTTGAGTCCGTCTCCTTCGCTTCCCTGACCGGCGAACAAATTCAGCTTTCTCTGCGCTTCCGCAGCACGCCTTCGAAACCTTCAACGTTTTCCATCGATAACCCGGCTCGCATCGCACTGGACTTTCCCGACACCACCGCGCAGGTTAACGAGCGGTCCAGGGATATCAACATCGGCGTAGCCAGAAGCGTTCACACCGTTACGGCGAACGATCGCACGCGCGTCGTCATTGAGCTCGCGAAATTAGTGAATTATCGCACCGAGGTCGTTGGAAATGAGGTGCTGGTAACTCTCGGCGGTGGTGCGAATATCGCCACGGCTGCCACACAGCCGACACCGTATGCCGCCAGCTCTCTAATTCAGCCAGTGGCGGGTAACGGCATCACAAACGTCGACTTTCGGCGTGGCGAGTCTGGCGCGGGCCGCATACTCATAGGGCTCACGCAGCCCGACATTCCGATCGACTTGCGTGTACAAGCCGGCGAGATTCTGATCGATTTCGCGGACACCGCATTGCCCGACGAACTGCGGCGGCGGCTGGACGTCGTGGACTTCGCCACACCCGTGCAGTCAATTGATGCATTCCAATCCGGTAACAACGTGCGCATGGTTATCGACGCCGCACCGAAATCCGAACACATGGCGTACCAGTCCGGCAACCTCTATACCGTGGAGGTGCAGCCGATCGTTGAAGACGAACAGGGCGTACGTGGCTCCGACGAGTACACGGGCGAACGCCTCTCGTTGAATTTCCAGGATATCGAGATTCGTTCCGTGCTGCAGTTGATCGCGGATTTCACCGGCCTGAATATCGTTGTCAGCGATGGCGTAGCGGGCAACCTCACCTTGCGGCTCAAGAACGTGCCGTGGGATCAGGCGCTGGACATCATACTCAAAACCAAAGGTCTGGATGTGCGCCGCACCGGCAATGTCATGCTGGTCGCGCCGGCGGAGGAAATCGCGGCACGAGAAAAACTCGAGCTCTAGGCGCAGCAACAGGTAAGCGAACTCGCGCCGGTCAGCTCAGAATTCGTACAGATCAACTATGCGCGCGCCGCGGATATCGCGGCCTTGCTGAAGGCGCCCGAAAACTCGTTGCTTTCCGAGCGCGGCAATGTCAGTGTCGATACGCGCACCAACGCATTGCTCGTGCAGGACACCGCGGCCAAGCTTGGTGAGGTTCGTCGCCTGGTGGACCGGCTGGATATTCCCGTCCGGCAGGTGTTGATCGAATCGCGTATCGTCATTGCCTCGGACAATTTCAGCAAGGAGCTGGGCGTGCGCTTCGGCGCATCCAGTCTGGACGATGACGGCAGCACCAGTACCGCAGTCTCCGGGAGTCTAGATGGCGCCTCGCAGTTGATCAACGACGATGACCTGCAGCTGAATGACCGGCTGAACGTCAATCTGCCAGTCGCCAACCCTGCCGGCAGCATCGGCATTGCTCTCGCGAAACTGCCGTTCGGCACCTTGCTCGAACTGGAGCTCTCGGCGGCGCAGGCCGAAAGTCGCGCGGAGATTGTCTCCACGCCCAAGGTCATCACCTCGAATCAGAACGCTGCCCGTATCGAACAAGGTGTGGAGATTCCATATCAGACAGGGGGAGGCGTTGGCACCGCGCCTACAACAGAGTTCAAAAAAGCCGTGCTGAGCCTGAACGTGACTCCGCAGATCACACCCGACGATCGAATCATTATGGACCTGGCGGTCAGCAACGATTCAGTCGGCCAGTTAGTCCCATCAGGTCTGGGTGGCACTCAGCCCTCCATAGACACCAGAAGCGTTGAAACTCAGGTACTGGTCGATAACGGTCAGACCGTGGTGCTGGGCGGGGTTTACGAACAAAGGCAGACGAGAAGCGCCAGCCGCGTTCCATTCTTGTCAGACATCCCTTTGCTGGGACGGCTGTTCCGTAGCGATCGAAACAGCAGCGACAAGGCCGAGTTATTGATCTTCGTGACCCCCAGGGTTATCAGCGACAGTCTCTGGCTCGCCCGCTAAGGGCGGCCGAAACGCTGCCGTTCGCAGAATTACCACAACCTGAGTAGCGCCAGCTACCGTTTACACTCAGTGACGTGGATTCAACTGTGTCGGCCATTCAGCAGGTTCACTCAAGACCCGTGTTGGCATATGCTCTGCCGTAATTAGCAGACGCTTCCCAATGCATGTCAAAGACCGACAACATATTTCTGATTGGCCCCATGGGTGCGGGCAAGTCCTCGATCGGGCGCAAACTGTCGTCGAAGCTGACGCGCCCGTTCTGGGACAGCGACAAGGTGCTGGAGCAACGTACCGGCGTCGATATTGCGACCATTTTCGAGTTTGAAGGCGAAGCCGGATTTCGCGAGCGCGAGAGCCGCGTTATCGACGAGCTTTCCCGGCAAGCGGGAATCGTGCTCGCTACCGGCGGCGGCGCGGTGTTGCTGACACACAATCGCGACTGGTTACAGATGCGGGGTCTGGTTGTCTATCTCTGCGCCACCGTGAATACGCAACTACGACGCACCGCAAGAAATCGCAACCGACCGCTGCTGTACGACACCGATCCAAGGGCAAAATTGTCGCGACTGTTTGATCAACGCGATCCTCTATATCGCCAGATCGCCGATATTGTTGTCAGCACCGACAACCTCAGCATTCCGATTGTCACCGACGCATTGCTGCGACAGCTGGAGTCTCCCGGTGCTTGCCGGAAAAACATTTGCCGATTTGAGTCTTAAACCGGTGTGCAACGAGTCGAAGCGTTGGAAACCTTAACCGTCCAGCTTGAAGAACGTTCGTATCCGCTCTACATCGGCGCCAGGCTGCTACATAACCGCACCCTTTTGAAGCAGCATATCCGCGGCCGCAGGATCATGGTGGCGAGCAACGATACGGTCGCGTCCCGTTACATGCCGGCATTGATGTCGACCTTGCCAGATTCCGCCGATACCGTAATCCTCCCGGACGGCGAGCAGTTCAAGACTCTGGAAACGTTAAACGCCATATTCACAGCCTTGCTCGAAAAACGGCACGATCGCGGCACGACATTGATCGCACTTGGCGGCGGCGTAATCGGGGACATTACCGGCTTTGCCGCGGCGAGCTATCAGCGCGGAGTGGATTTCATCCAGATCCCCACTACCTTGCTCGCGCAGGTGGACTCATCCGTAGGTGGCAAGACCGGCGTCAATCATGCGCTGGGCAAGAACATGATCGGGGCCTTTCATCAGCCGCGCTGCGTCATCATCGATACCGACACACTACAATCGCTGCCAGACAAGGAACTGAGCGCCGGGCTCGCCGAGGTAATAAAGTACGGCCTGATAGGTGATTCAGGGTTTTTCGAATGGCTTGAAGCGAACCTGGAGGGGCTAATGCGGCGCGATGCAGCGGCGCTGGCCCATTGCATTCGCCGCTCCTGCGAAAGCAAGGCGGCAATTGTAGCCGCGGACGAACGCGAACAGAGCGGCCAGCGGGCGCTGCTCAACCTCGGCCATACCTTCGGACATGCGATTGAAACCGGGCTCGGTTACGGTGCATGGCTGCACGGCGAGGCGGTAGGCTGCGGCATGGTGATGGCGGCGACGTTATCGCAGCGGCTGGGCTGGATCGCTAACGGCGACGTGCAGAGAGCGAGGAACCTGATCGAACGCGCCGGCCTGCCCACCCGGCCCCCCGCGGGAATCCCGCGCGCGCGGTTTCTGGATCTCATGCGTGCCGACAAAAAATCCGTAGACGGCAAATTGCGGTTGGTGTTGTTGCGCGGGCTAGGCGACGCCGTAGTTACGGCCGATTTCCCCTTTGATGAACTTGCGGCCATGCTCGAAGACTACGATCGTGAGTGAACTAAAGGCTAGCGCAGGTCTGGGCAATACACGCGCCAACAATGTACTGGAGGCATACGCCGTCTCTGAGAAAAACAGCCGTGGCAGAAGTTTCCATGAGCCCGCGCCCGCTTACCGCGGCGAATTCCAGCGGGATCGGGATCGCATTATCCACTGCACCGCCTTCCGGCGCCTGGTTTACAAGACGCAGGTATTCGTCAATCACGAGGGAGATCTGTTTCGCACGCGTCTGACCCATTCTCTGGAAGTGGCGCAGATCGCCCGTTCAATCGCACGCGCGCTGAGTCTTAACGAGGATCTGGCTGAAGCCATCGCCCTGGCCCACGACCTCGGGCACACGCCTTTTGGCCACGCGGGACAGGATGCGCTCAACAAGTCCATGGCCGAGTATGGCGGTTTTGAGCATAACCTTCAGTCGCTACGAGTAGTCGACGAACTGGAGATGAAATATGCCGAGTTCCCGGGACTCAATTTAACCTTCGAGACCCGCGAGGGCATTCTCAAACATTGCTCGCTTAAAAACGCGCATGCGCTGGGGGAAGTCGGGCAGCGATTCATCGCCAGGCGACAGCCGTCACTGGAGGCGCAGCTTACCAACCTGGCCGACGAGATTGCCTACAACAACCACGATGTCGACGACGGTTTGCGAGCCGGTTTGATCGACATCGACCCGTTGCGAGAAATTCGCCTGTTTGGCGAGCCTTATGACGATGTAAAGAAAAATTACCCGAACCTCGAGGCGCGACGCGTCGTCAACGAAGTCGTGCGTCGCATGATCAATCATCTGGTCGTTGATCTGATTGAAAACAGCCGCCGCCGACTCGAGGCTGCCGCGCCCACTGGCATCGAAGCGGTGAGGACACACCCCGAGCCGTTGATTGCCTTCAGCGGCGATACGCACGCCGAAGACGAGCAGCTCAAGACGTTTTTGCGCAAGACGTTATACCGGCATTATCGGGTGCACCGCATGAGCGTGAAAGCCAGGCAGGTCGTGACGGACCTGTTTGCCGCGTTCATGGACGACACGCAGCTGTTGCCGACCCCGCAGCGGCTCAATGCCGAACGGCGCCAGCAGGCGGCAGGCAAGTCGGCACGCGCACGAGTCGTGGCCGACTATATCGCCGGCATGACAGATCGATACGCACTCACGGAGCACAGCCGTATCTTTAATCCTCACGGCGCCACTTGAGCGCTGCGGCCGGTTGCCCATGGACGACCGGGCCAGCATTAACTCGCGATCAATCGACGCTGAGGACAAATCGGGCGAATTGAACGTCTCCGGGCGCGGCCCTATACTGCCAGATCAACCCGGTTCAGTTCGCAACGTGCCTGGCATGCAGTCTTACGCACGCGCTGTGCCGAGCATTTCGTACGAGACGCTCCCATGACCTTGATGCACACCCGTCGGTCCGCCGGGCTTTATTGCCCCGAATTCGAACGTGACAACTGCGGTTTCGGCCTGATCGCGCACATGGATGACAAGCCAAGTCACTGGCTGGCCGAAACCGCGATCAAGTCGCTGGAGCGCCTCACTCACCGCGGCGCGATGGCGGCCGACGGCATGACCGGCGACGGCTGCGGTTTGTTAATGAAAAAGCCGGATCAGTTTTTGCGCGCAATCGCCGGGGACGCGGGCATCAACCTGGGCGCGCAGTACGCAAGCGGCATCATATTTCTTAACCAGGATCCGGTGTTGGCCGCCGCGGCACGCGATGAGCTTACAGCGGCGATCAGCAATGAAGGGCTGGAACTTGCGGGGTGGCGACAGGTGCCCACCGATTCGCGCGCGTGCGGTGACGAGGCGCTGAAAACACTGCCGGTAATCGAGCAAATCTTCGTGAATGCGGCGGAGGGCACGGAGGCAGACGAGTTCGAGCGCCGCCTTTTCGTCGCCCGGCGGCGCGCAGAGCAGGCCATTGATCCTCAAGACGAAATCTTTTACGTCCCCAGCCTGTCCACGCGCGTGTTTTCGTTCAAAGGTTTGGTACTACCTGAGAACCTACCCGTATTTATCGCGATCTGGAGGACCCACGACTGGCCCTTCGGTCTGCCTGTTCCATCAACGCTTTTCCACCAACACCTGGCCGCAGTGGCGACTCGCGCAACCTTTCCGATTTCTGGCGCACAACGGCGAGATCAACACCATTCGGGGCAATCGGCTGTGGGCGCGGGCGCGAACGCCAGGTCTTGCCAGCGCCGCTCTTCCGCACATGACTGAACTGGCGCCGCTGGTATCGATGTCAGGCTCCGATTCTTGCAGTCTGGACAACATGCTGGAGGTTCTGCTGGCGGGCGGCGTCGACATCTTCCGCGCGATGCGGTTGCTCGTACCGCCGGCGTGGCAGAACGTCAGTCATCTCGATCCCGATCTGCGCGCGTTCTATGAATACAATTCCATGCACATGGAAGCCTGGGATCGTCCCGCCGGCATCGTGCTCACGGACGGCCGGTACGCCGCGTGCGTCATGGATCGCAACGGCCTGCGCCCCGCCCGATACGTGATCACGCGCGACCGGCACATCACGTTAGCCTCCGAAATCGGCGTGTATGACTACTCGCCGGAAGACGTGATTACCAAGGGACGGCTCAAGCCCGGACAGATGATTGCCGCCGACACGCAAACCGGCGAGCTGCTGCTGCCGGCCGATATCGATGCCCGGCTCAAGTCGCGCCACCCCTACCGCAAGTGGCTGAACCTGCATGCGCGCAACATCGCCGCTTCGCTGGCCGAGGAGCCTCTGTCCAGCAAGCCTTTCGACGCCAAAACACTGGCGTGCTTCGAAAAGATGTTTCAGGTCACCTTCGAGGAACGCGATCAGGTGCTGCGCGTGCTCGGCGAGGCCGGCCAGGAGGCGGTCGGCTCGATGGGCGACGATACGCCGCTGCCGGTACTGTCCGCGCAGCCGCGCTCGCTTTACGATTACTTCCGCCAGCAGTTCGCGCAGGTGACAAATCCGCCGATCGACCCATTGCGCGAGAGCATTGTCATGTCGCTGGAAACCTGCTTCGGGCGCGAGCGCAGCCTGTTCGAGGAGACTCCCGAGCACGCCATGCGCCTGATCCTGGATTCACCTGTGCTGACGGAAGAAAAATTCCGGCGCCTGACCGCGCTGAACGACGCCCATTATCGCTGCGTGGTTATCGATCTTAATTATTCCGTTGCCGGCGGGCTGGAAATCGCCATCCGTGCGGTGGGCGAGCAGGCGGCTCAGGCGGTGCGCGCGGGCAACAACATTGTGGTGCTGTCCGACCGCGGGATCGCGCCCGACAAACTGCCCATGCACGCCTTGCTGGCCACCGGCGCGGTACATCATCGTCTCATTCGTGAGGGATTGCGCTGCGAGGCCAATATCGTGGTGGAAACGGCCACCACTCGCGACCCGCATCACTTCGCCGTCCTGCTCGGCTACGGTGCTACGGCAATCTACCCTTATCTCGCATACGAATCCCTGCACGGCCTGATCGAGAACGGCGAAATCGTCGACAGGCGCTCGCATGCGCTGGCGCAAAGTTACCGGAAAGCGATCAAGAAGGGGCTGTACAAGATCATATCCAAGATGGGAATCTCCACCATCGCGAGCTACCGCGGCGCGCAGCTGTTCGAGATCGTGGGTCTGCACGACGAGGTGGTCGGACTCTGTTTCGAAGGCACACCAAGCCGCCTTCAGGGCAGCGGTTTTCCCGAGCTCGAACAGGATCAGCGGCGCCTGGCCGAGCAGGCGTGGAGTCCGCGCGCCCGCCCCCGGCAAGGCGGCTTGCTCAAGTACATCCACGGTGGCGAGTATCACGCCTACAATCCCGATGTCGTGCATGCGTTACAGGCAGCGGTTTTGAGCGGAGATTACGCGGAGTATCTCGTTTTCGCCGATCTCATTAACGGACGACCCGTTACCGTCCTGCGCGATCTTTTGAAGCCGCGCGAAGATGTCGCGCCGATACCACTCGACGACGTCGAAGCCGTCGAGGCGATCACGCTGCGATTTGATTCCGCCGGCACGTCGCTGGGCGCGCTTTCACCCGAAGCACATGAGACCCTGGCGGAAGCCATGAATCGTATGGGTGGCCGCTCCAATTCCGGGGAGGGCGGCGAAGATCACAAACGTTTCGGCAGTGTCAAGAACTCAAAAATCAAGCAGATCGCCTCGGGCCGTTTCGGTGTAACACCGCATTACCTCGTGAACGCGGAAGTCTTGCAGATCAAAATCGCGCAGGGCGCCAAGCCCGGCGAGGGCGGACAGTTGCCGGGCCATAAGGTCAACAAGATGATCGCGGAACTGCGTTATTCAAGCCCTGGCGTGGCATTGATCTCGCCGCCGCCGCACCACGATATTTATTCAATCGAGGATCTGGCGCAGCTGATTTTCGACTTGAAGCAGGTCAATCCGAAAGCGCTGGTGTCGGTCAAGCTGGTCTCCGCGGCCGGTGTCGGCACGATCGCGGTCGGGGTCGCCAAGGCTTACGCCGATCTGATTACGATCGCAGGCTACGACGGCGGCACCGGCGCATCGCCGCTGACTTCAGTGAAATACGCCGGCAGCCCCTGGGAGCTGGGCCTGAGCGAAACGCATCAGGCTCTGCGCGCCAACGATCTGCGCGACAAGGTGCGTTTGCAGACGGATGGCGGCCTGAAAACCGGCCTGGACGTGATCAAGGCGGCCATTCTGGGCGCCGAGAGCTTCGGGTTCGGAACAGCGCCGATGATCGCCATGGGCTGCAAGTATCTGGGCATCTGTCATCTCAATAACTGCGCCACCGGGGTCGCGACCCAGGACAATGTGTTGCGGTTGAAGCACTTCAAGGGCCAGATGGAAATGGTGATGCGCTATTTCAGATTTGTAGCGCAAGAGACACGCGAATTGATGGCCGGGCTTGGCGTGCGCACCTTGACCGACCTGATCGGCCGCACCGATCTGCTGGAGGTTATCGAGGGCGCCACGGACAAGCAGCTACGCCTGGATCTGACGCCGCTGCTGGCCGATGGCGGCGTGTCCGCGGACAAGCCGCGCTTCTGCCTTGAGGCGCATAACGACCCTTTCGATCGCGGCGAACTGGCCGAACGCATGCTCGCGGACATGACGGAGGTTATCGCACGCAAGACAGGCGGCGAATTTCACTATGTGATCAAAAACGTAAATCGCTCCATCGGCGCGCGCATATCCGGCGAGATCGCGCGGCGATACGGCAATTACGGCATGGTGGACGCGCCCATAACAGTACGGCTCACCGGCACCGCGGGGCAAAGTTTTGGTGTATGGAGCGCGGGTGGCCTGCACATGGAACTGGAAGGCGACGCGAACGACTACGTGGCCAAAGGCATGGCGGCCGGCAAGTTGGTGATCAGACCACCGAAAGGCTCTGCGTTCAAGTCTGTCGATGCCGCCATTATCGGCAACACCTGCCTGTACGGTGCGACGGGCGGCAAATTATTCGCCGCCGGTATCGCCGGGGAACGCTTCGCCGTGCGAAATTCCGGTGCGATCGCTGTGGTCGAGGGTATGGGAGATCACGGCTGCGAGTACATGACCGGCGGCGTGGTCGTGGCGCTTGGGGCGACCGGCCTGAACTTCGGCGCGGGAATGACCGGCGGTTTCGCACTGGTGCTGGATCGGGCCAACAATTTTGTCGACCGATACAATCATGAATTGATCGAAATTCATCGCATCGATCCAGAGAACATGGAGGCACACCGCAATTATCTGCAGGAACTGCTTACCGAATACGTGACGGAGACCGATAGCGATTGGGGGCGGGCCATTCTGGGAGTTTTTCCAGCTTTGTGCATCGCTTCTGGTTGATCAAGCCGATCGCTTCGGAGCTCGGATCACTGATCGACAACCTGCGGCAGGCGGCCTGATCGCGGTAAAACCGGCCTGTTGTTGATGACCTAATCCGAATAAGGCGGGGCGTCTGACCAGTAGTGAGCCGTATTCCTCAGCAGTTTATCGACGATCTGCTCGCGCGCACCGACATCGTCGATGTCATCGAGACGTACGTGCCGCTCAAGAAAAAAGGGCGCGAGCACGTGGCCTGTTGTCCGTTTCACACCGAGAAGACGCCCTCGTTTACCGTCAGTCCGGACAAGCAGTTTTACCACTGCTTCGGGTGCGGCGCGCATGGCACCGTGCTGGGATTCCTGCTCGATTATGAACACCTCGA
>JACCYU010000217.1 GCA_013696315.1 Gammaproteobacteria bacterium
TGCGACATCGCATCGTGTTCTTCCAGCTTGGTCACCACGTTCGCGATGGCGGAAACCTTCTGCCCGATCGCCACGTAAATGCAGATGCAGTCCTTGCCCTTCTGATTGATGATGGTATCGATCGCGACCGCCGTCTTGCCGGTTTGTCGGTCGCCGATGATTAACTCGCGCTGGCCGCGTCCCACCGGCGTCATCGCGTCGATCGCCTTGAGCCCGGTCTGTATGGGCTGACTCACTGACTGGCGCTCGATGACACCCGGCGCTACCTTTTCGATGGCGGCGGTGCCATCGGCCTCGATCTCTCCCTTGCCATCCAGCGGATTACCCAGCGAATCCACCACGCGCCCGATCAGCGCGTCCCCGACCGGCACCTCCAGAATGCGGCCGGTACACTTGGCCGTATCGCCTTCCGCGATGTGGCGATATTCGCCCAGCACCACCGCGCCTACGGAATCGCGTTCGAGATTCAGCGCCAGACCGAAGGTATCCCCGGGAAACTCGATCATTTCGCCGGCGAGAGCGTCAGCTAGACCGTGAATACGGATGATGCCGTCCATCACGCCGACCACCGAGCCTTCGGTACGCGCCTCGGCCACGACCTCGAAATTCTTGATGCGCTGCTTGATCAGATCGCTAATTTCGGTGGGATTCAGTTTCGATTGTGTTGCCATGATTTCTCCAATGACCGCCCTGGATGGGCTGACGCCCGGGGCAAAGTAACGAATACTAGCGATTCAGGACGGTGGAAAGCTTGTCGAGACGACCACGGACAGAGCCGTCGATCACCAGGTCGCCCGCGTGGATGATCGCGCCGCCGAGCAACGCTTCGTCGGTGCGCGTGGATAAATGCACCTCGCGGCCCAGACGTTTCTTGAGCGCCTTTGCGATGGCGTCCCTCTGCGCCTCCGTGATTTCCTGAGCCGACACGACTTCCGCATCCACCGTGCCTTCGGCTTCGCGACGCCTGAACTCGTATATCGCCGCGATCTCCGGCAGCAAACCTAAGCGCGCGTTTTCGGCCAGCAGGTGAATGAAATTGCGCCCTTCGTCGTTCAGCCGGTCTTCGCATACCGAGATGAACATCTCGGCGCGCTGCTCGTGCGACAGCTGCGGACTGTCCAGCGCCGCGCGCATGTCGCCGTCGTGCGCCACCGCGGCCATAAACGCAAGCATCTCGGACCAGCGATTGAATTCCTTTTGCTCGCTGGCGAGCTCAAAGGCGACGCTGGCGTACGGACGCGCGAGGGTGGTGAGTTCGGACATCGTTTGTTTACAACTGTGCCGCCAGATCGTCCAGCACGGCGCTGTGTGTCTTGGCGTCAATCTCTTTTTTAAGAATCTGCTCCGCGCCGGCGATGGCGATCACTGATACCTGCTTGCGCAAGTTGTCTCTGGCGCGATTGATTTCCTGCTCGATGTCGTCCTCCGCCGCGGCTTTGATACGTTCACCTTCATCGCGCGCATCAGACTTCGCTTCCTCGACGATCTCGCTGGCGCGGCGCTGGGCCTGATTGAGAATGTCGGTCGCTTTCTGTTTGGCTTCGTCAAGCTGCTGCTTTGCGTCCTGCTCGGCCTGCTCCTGCTCTTCCTGTCCACGCTCGGCCGCGGCCAGGCCATCGGCGATCTTCTTCTGGCGCTCTTCTATGGCCTTGATGATCGGTGGCCACACATATCGCATGGTGACCCATACGAACAGCGCGAAGGTAATCATCTGGCCGAGCAGCGTTAGATTGATGCTCAACTGGCTATCCTCTGCAAAGATTCTTCATACGGATCTGTCACCGGTGGCTCCGGAGTAAGCTGATGCCGTGATTTGTTAACCGCCCAGGAAGGGATTGGCGAACGTGAAGAACAGCGCCAGACCCACACCGATCATGGCCACCGCGTCGAGCAGGCCAGCGACGATGAACATCTTGACCTGCAGCATCGGCACCATTTCCGGCTGGCGCGCCGAACCTTCGAGGAATCGTCCGCCCAGCAGGCCAAAGCCGATAGCGGTTCCCATTGCGCCCATTCCAAGGATCAAACCTACGGCGATAGCGGTCATGCCGTTAGCAAGAGCGGTTTCCATAACTTCCTCCAGAGTATCGAGTCGAATTTGTTGCGGTTGAAGAATCTTTGAAGATTCTAAGGATGCCTGATGACGCTATTCATGCTGTTCGTGCGCCAGGCTCAGGTAAACGATCGTCAGCATCATGAAGATGAATGCCTGCAGAACGACGATAAGAAGCTCGAACAGCGACCAGGGGACCCCCAGCACCCACTGCATCCACCAGGGCAGCAGCGCTACGAGCGTGAATATCAGACCGCCCGCGTACATGTTGCCGAAGAGTCGCAGCGAGAGCGAAATGGGCCGGGCGAGCTCTTCGACGACCTTCAAAATCAAATTAAAGGGCATGAACCACTTGCCGAATGGCTCCAGCAGCAGTTCCTTGGAAAAACCAACAGGTCCCTTGATCTTGATGCTGTAAAAGATGACCAGGATAAACACGCCCAGCGCCATGCCAAGCGTGGCGTTGACGTCAGACGTGGGGTTAATGCGCAGGTGTTCGAGGCCGACCGCCTGCCCGAGCAACGGGAACAGATCGTAGGGCCAGAGCTTGAAACTGTTCATCAGAAGTATCCAGACAAACAGCGTAAGCGCCAGCGGCGCGATCACCGCGCTTTTGCCGTGAAAACTGTCCTTGACCTGCTGATCGACGAACTCGACCAGAATCTCGACCGTGGCCTGTAGCTTTCCGGGTACGCCGGTCGTGGCGCTGGCCGCGGCCTTCCGAAACAGAAACAGGAACAATACGCCAAGCCCGATGGAGAAAAACATGGTGTCGACGTTGATGGCCCAGAAGCCGTCGCCAACCGTGAAAAAATGCAGATGATGCTCGATGTATTCGCCGGGAGAAGCTGCCATCTTGTGCTCGCGCCTTCATTCCTGTGAACCGGACAAAGCCGGCAGGAGAACAACCCAGAATGCCACCAGGGTGACAATGTAAGTTACAAACATGGGCAAAAAACTTACACGCAACCCGATAATGACGACTAAAAACAGGACGACGGTTAAGCATACCTTCTGTACTTCACCGGCGTAGAGCCTGTTCACTATGGCTTGCGCCGACCGGCCTTCGTCACTGCCGGCGAACACGCGCCACTTGAAAAAAATTGTTGTAGCAAGACTGATGCCGCCACCCGCAAGAGCTGACCAGGCGGCGTACGGCCCGGCAACCACTGACAGCAGCAGGAAAGCTCCGGCAGCAATCAAAAACTGGATTACCAGAATCATCCGTATCGCGCGGTCGCCTTCCGCCCCGCGCACGGACACTAGATCAGGCATCTTCGGAGCCAGGATAGAACGTGTTACAGCTGCGCGGTGTGAGGCCGGAAAGTCCTGGAAATTACGTTGCGCTTCGCAAGTAACAGCGCGGAAGTATAAAAGCAGCCTATTGGACGGTCAAACCATTTACGGAAAAAACATCGTAATAAGTCAGGAAGAATCTTTGTCGCCTTTGCCATTGAGCGTCCGTCGGGCGGGTCAACTCAAATGCGCGAGAATGCCGTCCAATTCGTCCAGACTGTTGTAATGAATCACCAGCCGGCCCTTGCCTGCACGATTACATTGAATCCGCACAGGAGCGCCGAGGCGCTCGGATAAGTCGTTCTCCAGATGCTGCACATCCGGGCTGGACGTCGCGGCCGACCTGGGGGCTGTGCTGTTCACTCTTGCGCGCTGACTGACGAGGCGCTCGGTCTCACGCACCGACAATCCCTCGGCGACGATCCGGCGGGCGGCCTGGATCTGCCGGTCCTCGGCAAGACCCAACAGCGCGCGCGCATGTCCCATCTCCAGGCTGCCCTCATCGAGCAGACGGCGCACCGGCTCGCTCAGGTCCAGTAACCGCAGATAATTTGAAACCGCCGCGCGCGAACGCCCGACAGCAATGGCGACCTGCTGATGAGTCAGATCGAATTCCCCGATCAGCCGGTGGAACGCTTGCGCCTCTTCCAGCGGATTGAGGTCTTCGCGCTGGATATTCTCGATTAAGGACATCGCGGCGGCGGCCTGATCCGGTATGGACTTGATCAGCGCCGGGATCGTATCCAGCCCCGCCATCTGCGCCGCGCGCCAGCGCCGTTCGCCGGCGATCAGCTCGTAGCCATTACCTACTGGCCGGACCACTACGGGTTGCACCAGGCCCTGCACGCGAATGGAGTCCGCCAGTTCCTGCAGGGTTTCGGGCTTTATGTGCGAGCGCGGCTGGTACTTGCCGCGGCGAATGTTGTCCACGGGCAGATGCCGCAACTCGCCACTGGCAGCATCGTTGTCGGACGATGGCTTCGAGGCCGCGCTCAACAGCACATCCACGCCCAGGCTGCCCAGACCGCGCCGCCTGCCGCTCACAGCGCCGGCGTGCGTAAGGAATTGGCCGATGACTGCGCATCGGTACCGCGCCGTTCCCTGCGCAGCAGCTCGCCCGCCAGCGAAAGATAGGCGAGTGCGCCGCGCGAAGCCTTGTCATACAGCAACACCGGCAGACCGTGACTGGGCGCCTCGGCCAGGCGGACGTTGCGCGGGATTACAGTCTCGAACACGCGCTCACCAAAATGCGAGATGAGCTGATTCGATACATCGTTTGCCAGGTTATTGCGCGGGTCGAACATGGTGCGCAGCAACCCCGCGATCTGCAATCCGGGATTGGCCGTTTGTTTTATGCGCTCGATGGTGCTGACCAGCGCCGACAGTCCCTCCAACGCGTAGTATTCGCATTGCATAGGAATGATCACGCCGTCTGCTGCCACCAGCGCGTTGACGGTTAAGGTATTGAGCGCCGGCGGGCAATCGATGAGCACGTAGTCGAAGCGGCTGATCACCGACTGCAGCGCCTGCTTCAGTCTGAATTCGCGCTCGGTGGCTGTGATCAACTCGATCTCGGCGACAGTCTGATCGCTGTTGGATGGCAAAACCGCGTAGGCGGCGCCCTCGACCTGCACGATGGCATCAGTGATTTTGGCCTTGCGCAGCAGCACGTCGCCGCTGGTCACGTCGAGCGCATGCTTGTCCACACCGCAACCCATGGTGGCGTTGCCCTGCGGGTCCAGATCGATAATGAGCACGCGACGGCTGATCGCGCCCAGCGACGCGGCCAGATTGACGGCCGTGGTGGTTTTGCCGACCCCGCCTTTCTGATTCGCCAGCGCAAGGATATTGGCCATCGTGGTCAGGCTTCGCGGATCTCGATCAGCTGACGCTCACTATCGATGTGCGGCACATTGAGTTTGAACGCGTGGAGTGTATATATCTTTGACTCTTCTGGCATCGCTTGAAGCCACTGGCGTTCCTCGGCGGTCAGGCTGGACTTCATGGCGAGCATGCGCCCCTTGGGCGCGCAAACAGGAGAGGCGACGGCGACGAACTCCATGACACTCGCGAAGGCCCGGCTGATGACGGTATCGAAGCCGACCACGGGCCGATAGGCTTCGATGCGCTCGCACTGCACGGTAACATTTCGCAAGCCCAGTTCGATGATCGCCTGGCGGATAAAACGCATCTTCTTCGCGTTGGCGTCCAGCAGAACAAACCACGTGCCGGGTTGCGCGATCGCCAATGGTATGCCGGGCAACCCCGCGCCGGTGCCGACATCAAGCACGTTTGGGCCTTCGACAAAATCCCGTACCGACAAACTGTCCAGCAGATGGGCGGCTATCATGCGATGCACGTTGCGCACGCCGCTTAAGTTGTACACCCGGTTCCATTTCTCCAGCAGACGCAGATAGTGAGTCAGCCGCTCGATCTGGTCATTATCGAGCCGCGCACCCAGCTCCGCGACGCCGGCTTTGATCGCTCTGCGCAGCGCGTCGTCGGTGTCCACTACCGCGTTCGCGGCGGATGAAGTCATCCACAACCCGCGTCCGGTGCGCGCATCGTCGCCTCGCCGCGGCGCCTTTTAAGATGCACCAGCAGCAACGACACCGCCGCAGGTGTAACACCCGGTATCCGCGCCGCCTGACCCAGGGTGGCCGGCCCGGCTTCCGTTAACTTCTGCCGCGCCTCGGTCGATAGGCCGCGCACGTTAGCGTAATCAAGGTCGTCCGGCAGGACGGTTTGCTCGTGCCGTATCGCGTTATCGATCTCGACCTGCTGGCGTTCGATGTATCCCGAGTACCTGGCCTGTATCTCGATCTGCTCGGCGATCACGTCATCGATATCGTCATCGGACACGTCGCACAATGACATCAGCGCGCGATAACCGATCCCCGGCCGCCGCAGCAATTCGGAAAGCGGCTGCTCGCGGGTCAGCGGCGCGCCCAGTACGCGCTCGATGTCGGCATCCAGCGCGTCACCCGGCCGCAGCCAGTGATCGTGCAAGCGCTGCTGTCCGCCCAGGATTGCGTCGCGCTTGCGCTCGAAAGCCTGCCACTGCGAATCGCTCACGAGGCTTAAGTCGCGACCCACTGGAGTCAGGCGCAGGTCGGCATTGTCTTCGCGTAACATCAATCTGTACTCGGCGCGGCTGGTGAACATCCGATAAGGCTCGGCTGCCCCGCGCGTGATCAGATCGTCAATCAGTACGCCGATGTAAGCCTGGTCGCGGCGCGGAGACCAGGGTTCCTGACCGGTGGCGCTGCGCGCCGCGTTCACACCGGCGACCAGACCCTGCGCAGCAGCCTCCTCGTAGCCGGTGGTGCCGTTGATCTGGCCGGCGAAGAACAGACCCGCGACCGGCTTGGTCTCCAGACTGGGTTTCAAACCGCGCGGATCGAAGTAATCGTATTCGATCGCGTAACCGGGGCGCGTAATATGCGCCTGCTCGAAGCCGGCAATCGAGCGCACCAGCTTATATTGCGTCTCGAACGGCAGGCTGGTGGAGATACCGTTGGGATATA
>JACCYU010000218.1 GCA_013696315.1 Gammaproteobacteria bacterium
GCGCTCTGATAACACTGCAACGGGGCGGGGAAAGGAGTGGGGAGATTTCAATCGAACGTGCGGCCATGGCCGCTGCTGGCGCTCATCATGAGCGTTGTGTTTCTGTCGTCCTGCGCGCTGCCGGGACACTCGATAAGAGACTACGATCGGGAGCCTGACCAGTACGCGACTTCGGATGATCCGCGTTATCTCGACGAAGACGAAGTCGATTACGATCCTGTCGTTCACTCGATCATACCTGCGCTGGTGCTTAACCAGCAGCGCGCCGAGGTTATCGAAGTGGACGAGCCGCCCGCCACCCCCCGGACTTCGCGGCAACGATGAGTATCGTGTTGGCCCCGGTGATTTGCTGGGCGTGATCGTGTGGGGGCATCCCGATCTCACCAATCCCACTGGCGCGACCGAAAATCTGGAGAGCGCGGGCCGGCTCGTGCAGGCCGACGGCACAATCTTTTTTCCGTTCGTGGGCACCATCAACGTTGAGGGCCGCTCGGTCAAGCAAATCAGGAGCATGCTCACGGTTGGCCTGGAAAGCGTCGTGCGCGAACCGCAGGTCGATCTGCGCGTGCTCAGCAATCCGGAGGGCGCGTTGTCACTTACTTCAGCCGCAAACCGAGGCGATTACGTAGCGCCTAAGAGGTGTATCCTAAGCACAAATCAGGCGCCGGCCTTTGCGTTCCGGGATCGCATCGCCGAATTCCTTCGCGATGTCTAGCCAGAGCTGAATTGCCTCCTTTGCGTTCGCCAACTCCATTCCTGGGATGCGCCGTGCGCTATGCGACCTGGCAGTTCCGGAACTTTCGCGATAAACGATTAATCTTCGTCGCTCCAACGCATCAGCTGCTCGTATCCGTGCATCTCAGCTACACCTACTGCTTTTATTGACGCTTGCAAAAATGGTTGACACTCAGGGATCTGTCATTCTGAGGAACGATGCACATTTCGTAATACCGATACTGTAACGATGAAGAAATCCGGCAAGACAGCGCCGCCTGTTAATGAATTTCTATCCCGCGCTCTGCCGCTGCCCCCGCTTGCGTCGCCAGCGAATAACGCCTAGCACCGGGCCCGATAAGGTATAAATCGCGAAGAAGGTGAACAGTACCTTGGGTGGGTCCAGAGACAACAGCATCAGGCCCAGCACTACGGCCAGCATCGCGACGAAAGGTACGCGTTCGCGCAGATCGAAGTCCTTGAAGCTGTAGTACGTCAGATTGCTGACCATCAGCGCGCCGGCGGAGACGGTGATCAGGAGCGCTGGTATCTTGAGATGCGCGCCTTCGAAATTCAGGTCGTGCCACATCCAGATCATGCCCATCAAACGCGCGGCGGCCGCCGGGCTGGGCAGACCCTGAAAATAGCGTTTATCCTGAGTTGCGATGCGCGTGTTGAAGCGCGCCAGGCGAAGCGCGGTGGAGGCAGCATAAAAGAATGCCGCCAGCCAGCCGATCTGGCCCCAGAACCAGCCCATGGGTTTCATGTACACGAGCGCCCATTCGTACATGACCAGCGCCGGCGCCAGGCCAAACGAGATCATGTCCGACAGCGAATCGTACTGCGCGCCAAACGCACTCTGCGTGTTGGTCATGCGCGCGACTCTGCCGTCCAGCCCATCGAGGATCAATGCGACGAACACTGCGATTGACGCCGCCCCGTAACGGTCATTAATGGCAGCGACGATAGCGTAGAACCCGGCGAACAATGCCGCGGTCGTAAAGAGATTAGGCAACAGATAAATGCCGCGGCGCGCACGCTGCTGCTCTTCGTCGGTATCAGTCGAGCGCCTGAGGTGAACCTCGTTCATGGGCGCCCTCCCGCAACAAACACGATCACGACGGCCGGCAGCTAAGGCCTTTGCTCTCAACTTACCCTCCCCTCATTGTTTTGCAGGTGAATGTGCTTTGCCACATCGTGCCCGATGCCGGGCAGTCTGACCACAAGCCTGCCGTTCTCGATCGTGCCTGCCGAACGCCGCGTCCCGCCACTACACGGATTCAGTGATTCGATCTTCATCGCACGCCTCGCGTAAGTAGACACCGGTGGTACGTAGAAGTCGAGCGGGTAATCATTGGTTTACACGCGCTCGCCTTGATCGACATGCTCTGTCAACTCGATCCCTTCGACGCTCCTCAGGGCAGGCTCCGGGAGAGATCTTGTGACCCCCGACTCAACGCGCGCCTTCACAGCGCAGGATTTCTCGTGGTATTTGGAATTGACATTAGCTGCCTGCCTAAATCACCGGCCCGGCCTCAGCGAGCCCGCGCCAGGTTAAGCGCTTCTCGATAATAGCCGCGCGCAGATCGGGCCGTCGGGCAAGCACTTCTCGCGCGCGCGGCGACGGGCTTTTCGATAGCGCCAGCGCGGCGGCTGACTGCTGCTGCGGATCGTGGTCCTCCAGCACTCTTTCCAGATCGGCAACCATATCGTCTTCCGCGAACGGACCAACCGGCCGCCACAGTTCCGGGGATACGATCCGCGCCGCAGCCCAGCGTTCATGCGCGTAATCCACCAGCATGCGGGCCAGTATGCGATTCGCGCGGCGGTCGAGACCATAAATTGCATGCAGCGGGCTGCCCACGAACAGGGCCTTGAGCACCAGTTGATTCCAGGACGCCTCATCGAAATGCCCGGCGGGATACGCATTGTTCAGCGCCACCGCGTTGAAGACTTCCGTCATGTTGCTGCGCGCGCCTTCCGCCGCCAGCGCAATCAGCCGTTCGGCGTGCGGCAACAGCGGCAGGCTCTGATAAAGCGCGATCAGTTCGTCCAGGTCGGCATAGGTTGAAAGTTTACGCAGCCTGTCCGCATAAGCGTCCGCATCCCCGTTATCGATAGCGAGCAGCAATAGCGCGCGTCCAGCCTGGTCGACACGCCAGGCTTGCCAATCGATAAGGTCGCCGATGCCGTGTTGATCTTCAGGTGTCGAGCACAGCTTCTGCTTGCCCGTGTGGCGCGGCGCTGCGCTGAACGCGGCAAAGAATGCGTAGTCGGGCGCGCCAGAGGCAAAACGCTCACGCTTCTCGTCCAGCCAGGCGAGCGCGTTCGCATCGAGCTGTCGCGCCAGCGCGAGATGCAATCGCTCACCCGCGACCACCGCGGACAGTTGACCCCTAGAAAATTGCCCCTGAGAAGATCGACTACGAAACGGCACGGCGTGCGCGCTGCGTTTCAGAGGACAGGTGCGCGAGGATAAGATCGTGAATATCCATCGCCTCGATCCGTGACGCGGATAGCAACTGCGTCTGTTGTGTCGCTACCAGCGGCGCATCATCCGGGTTGTCAGGAAGCCGTCCGTGCGAGCCCCTGACCAAAGTGCCGTCCAGCGGAATCACGTCCATCAGATACCTGAAGCCCAGCTTTTTTTTAAGCAGGCGCCCGGCGACTTTCAGTTCGGGCAAGCGGATAGCAGGATCGACAAACAGCTCCACCGGGTCGAAGCCCGGCTTGCGATGGATATCCACCGTGCGCGCGAAGTCCGGAGCTTTTCTGTCGTCCAGCCAATAGTAATAGCTGAACCAAGCGTCTTTTTCCGCAAGTGCCACGAGATCGCCGGCACGCGGGTGGTTCAAACCATGCGCCGCTTTACCCTCTTCGTCCAGGATTGCCTCGACGCCGGGCACACGCTCCAGCAGCGTCCGCACATCGGCGAGTCTATCTTTGGCATTAACGTAAACGTGCGCGATCTGATGATCCGCCACCGCGAAGGCCGTGCTCGCCCCCGCATCCAGCAGTTCCAGCCCCAGCTCCTCGCGTACCGCGATGAAGCCGTACTCGCGCAACACGCGATTAAGCGCGATGGCCTGCGTGACCGGCGTAATGCCGTATTCGGAAACGACCATCACGTCAATCTCACGCGCCTCGTAATAATCGATCAGCTCCGCGCAGACACTATCGATCTCCCGTAAATCTTTTTCGATTGCGGGGTCATCCGGCCCCAGCCGTTGCAGGTTGTAATCCAGATGCGGAAGGTAAATCAGGGTCAGGGTCGGCCGGTAATCCGCGTCAACTTTCCTGGCGGCCTGCGCGATCCACTGACTGGAGCGAATGGAGGTGCGCGGCCCCCAGAAATCGAACAACGGAAACATGCCAAGTTGCGCATTGAGCTTATCGCGCAAGTCCGCGGGCTGCGTGTAAATGTCGGGGATCTTGCGGCCGTCGGCCGGGTACATGGGGCGCGGCGTCACCGCGTAATCCACCCTGGAGTACATGTTGTACCACCAGAACAGATTCGCGCAGGTGAAACTGGCATCGATCGCGCGCGCCGTCTCCCATATCTTCGGCGCCCGCACCAGATGGTTAGACTGACGCCAGAATTTCACCTCGCATTCGTTGCGAAAGTACCAGCCGTTGCCGACGATGCCGTGCCGCGCCGGCGTCACGCCCGTCAGATAAGTCGCCTGCACCGAGCAGGTGACTGCCGGCAACACCGGCGTAACCGCCGCCCGCTTTCCGCGCGCGATCCACTGCGATAGAAACGGCGTCGATGGGCCCAGCAGGCGGGGCGTCACGCCGACGACGTTTATGATGACTGTTTTGCGCATCGTTGTAATGAGGCGCGCGAGTTAGTGGGCCGGCGGCGGTGCGAACGTATTCAGCACCCACTCATACTCGCGCACTATCGACCTCGACAAATCCACCTTGAGTCTGGATGGCAATACCTCCCAGGTGTAAGTTTCGATCTCCAGGTGCGGGCACGCATGGGTATCGCGCAGCACCGATAGCGTGGCGGCAATGTCATCCCGCGTGGAATAAATGCCGCCATACTCGCCGCTGAAGATCGGCACGTGAAAGTGAACGCGCCACTCGCGCGCATCCGGATGCGGTGACGTAGCGGTGGAGAGGTCGGCATGGTGATGCAGACTGCCGTCCGCGTGGCGCTCGACGATCTGGTGCAGATAAGTCGGCTCCGCGAACGGGCGCAGTCGTTCGATGACCGCCCCACGTTCGTCGGCCGACTCGGGCATCGACGCCTTCAACGCGGCGCTCAATTGCACCTTGCCGATACGGATGCCGGCGCCGGTAAGTTTCGACAATGCGGCGGCTGGCGTTTCGTACTGCAACGCAAAGTGGCACGTGTCGTAACACACGCCAATATGCGCAAGCAGATTTGCTTGCGCCTCGGATGGGGAAATGCAAAGTGTCGATGCCAGCCAACTACCCCCGACCGGCAACAGCCAGCGCTCGAAAAATTCAACGGTCTCGTCGCTGTTTTCCAGCAGGCAATCCGGCTCCGGTTCCACATCGATGTGCAAGCTTCGTCCAGTGGTAGCGCGAATTGACATCAGCTCCGCCGCCATGCGGGCCAGGTTCACGCTCGCCCGCTCGAACGCCGCCGCTCGCTCAGCTTCATTATGGAACCAGGGCTTGTACGAGATCGGCACGCTGGAAATACTGCCTTCGATATCCGCCGGCAGCAGCGCTGCCAGAATGCGCGCCAACCGCAATGTATAGTCCACCCGCGCCGCCGCGCGCCAGTCGGGCGCGTAAACCTGATCTTTCACAACCTGCCGGTGGAAACCGCCGTAAGGAAAGCCATTTATGGTGAAGACGTACAAACCGCGCTCGCCCAGCCAGGTCTTGAAGCCATCGAGCGCATCGCCCTGCAACAACTCGCGCGCGGCGAGATCCGATAGCCGCAGCCCGATGCCGAAGGGTTTCTGCGGCGACAGGCGTTGTTTAAGGCCCGGCACGTATCGTTCGATACCGGCAAACACCGCCTCCCAGCTTTCGCCGGGATGAATGTTGGTGCAGTACGTCAGATGAAAAAAGCGGTCGTCGGCGATTCTCATGCCGTGCGTTCAACCGGAATCGATTATCGAGAAGTTACGCGGTCGCAAAGTGCATCGCCGATGAATCGTGCCGGTACGAACCCGCAACTCGGAAACGGCGCGCCTGTACAGCGCCAGATCGACTTCGTGTATGTCGATGGCCTGCCCGATCCCGCCCAGCAAGGTGATCGTCAACTCGCCACCCAGGTGCTCCTTGAATTCATTCAATCCCTGGAATACGCACAGGTCCATCGCAGTCTCACCCGCCGCCTCCAACTCGGGCGTGTACAGCGGCAATCCAGCCGCATGCAGGACGTTCAGCACCTGCTCCAAGTCGCCACGCGGAAGAAGACCCGCGAGGTGGGAATAGACACTGTCCAGAGCGATGCCGATCGCCACCGCCTCGCCGTGACGCAGGCGGTAGTCCGTCATCTGCTCAAGCTTGTGAGCAGACCAGTGCCCGAAATCCAATGGCCGGGAAGAGCCGGTTTCGAACGGGTCGCCGGCCGTCGCAATGTGCATCAGATGCAGCTCCGCGCAACGATAAATCAGCTCACGCATCGCCGACATGTCCCGCTCGACCAGCAACTGCACGTGCTCGGCGATAAACGCAAAAAAATTCGCGTCTTTGATCAACGCGACCTTGATAGCCTCGGCGACCCCTGCGCGCCAGTCGCGCTCTTCCAGGCTGGTGAGCCAGGCGTAATCGTTCAGCACGGCGTAAGGCGGCGCGAAGCTGCCGAGAAAATTCTTCTTACCGAAGGCGTTGATGCCGTTCTTGACACCAACGCCGGAATCGTTTTGCGCCAGCACCGTGGTCGGCACGCGGATCAGACGCACGCCACGGTGCGCGGTGGCCGCCGCGAAGCCCGCCATGTCCAGCATCGCGCCGCCGCCAATCGCCAGCACATACGAATGCCGGCAAAGCCCGCCGCCGTGAATGGCGTCATGAACACTCTCCGGCAGCGATGGATCGTTCTTTACATCCTCGCCGCCCGGTACGATCAGCGGCGATTGCAGCGGCACTGCAAGCCGGCTTGCCGCATAAACCGAGAGCTTTTCCAGCAACGTGGGGTGATGTCTCAACAGGCCGGCATCCACCACCGGCAGCAACTTGCGGGAACCGGGCTCCTGGTCCGCCGCGATCACGCGCGCGAGCAAGGGATTATCCAGTTCGAACAAGCCGCGCGTGAAGTGCACGGGATACTCGAACACGACGGGCACACGCTGGCAGATCACGTCTTCCATATTCGTATCCCCTCAAGTCACGGCGAACGCGCGGGCGAGACCCATGGACACCGGCAGCAGCGACAGCACGATCAACCCGTACCCGATACCCGCGAAACCCGCCGCCAGCGCTGCGTTTAATGCGATCAACATGATTACGCCCGTTTTGACCGCCGTGCGAATCCGTTCCGGGCTCGGTTGGCGCGCGGCTTTTACAAAAGCGGGGACAACGAACCACGTGAACAGGAGCAGAAACGGCGAGGCCGCGATCAGCGCGAAGCGATCCGTTACCCCCAGCAACAGGATACCCGCGACTAGCGTGCCCGTCAGCCCCAGCGCCGCGACACCAGTTGCGCGCGTGCCGCCGTGGACTTCGCCGCGGCTGATGAGTGTGATAGCAGCGATGTACGCGATCGGGATCAGCGCCAGGAATCCCATCAGTGGTACCGACGCCGGGATAGCGCTCATGCCGAGCACAAGATTCAGACCGCGGCAGGCGCCCATGTTGAGCGGCCCCAGCCATTCGAGATGCTTTCCATAAGCGTCATATGTAATCGCCGCTAGTGCGACCGCGGCGGCCAGCGCTGCGCTGAACGCCGACACCTGCAGCGCGGCCAGTACACCGCAGAGCAACAGCAGCGCGCCGAACGCCGCCGCCGCCCTGCGCGACACCAGGCCGCCGGGGATCGGCCGTTCCGGACGCTCGATTGCGTCCAGCTCCGCATCGAACACGTCGTTGAACACCACACCGCCCGCGTACAGCGCGGTGGTGGCAACGAGCAGCCACGCGAGGACGGCAAGAACGGAAGGGTCGGATGGCGCGAACAAAAACATTGCCGCGCCGCTCGCGGCGAAACCGGCCAGCACGTCGGCCAGCGCGGTGACGACGTTGGCGGGGCGCATCAACTGCGCCCAGGCCCACCAGCAGAACCCGCGTGCGATGATTTCGTTCATGCCGATCCTTCGACCCGCTCGCGACTCACCGAACTAGCTACTTGGCGCGCTGCTGCTCGGCGCGCCCGGGTAAAGTGATTTGTTAGAGCGCTCTTTCAGTTTTAACGTTACGAACTCTATAACTTTGTCGGCCTTGGGTGAGGTTACTGCAGTTAAGCCTTGCCAATTGTCCGCTGGCTTTCTGTCAATGAGCTTGTTGATTTCCCAAGCAGGTACCGAGAGATCTATTAGGCCCTTTAAGAAAAAGACCAGACTCCATGTTTCGTCGTAGTTATCGAAGCCCCATAGATATTCAGCCAAACCTGGATTAAACACCCACTCAAATATTACTCCGCACTTATAGACCGTTGAGCTACGACGGAAGAGCACCAAAGTTTGACGGGGAGGCATTTTTTCGTATTGATGCACGCGCTCGGACTTTGAACCCCATACGTACACTTTCCCCTCAGTACATATAGATTCAATCTCTTGGAACTCCTCAGGCGAAAGGTGCCTTTGTAGATATTTCAGAGCAATTGGCTTATCTAAAGTCCTACCCGCATTGCGCCGTGCAAACTTGCTCGTAACTTGTTGGAGGACAACGCTCGTCATATCGTGCGCTTTAATTCTCCTTTACGTTTACGAGCGGCGCCTGACCTCGCAGCACCGAGTTGCCGTCGTAAAGCTGGCGCTGATCGATGGTCACCGCGTCCAGCCAGTCGGTTTCTCGCATGCGGCCTGTCTTTCCGTAGGCGTCCAGGGCATTCTGGTAGCACACCTTGCGCACGTCTGTCTCCGCAATACCCTGCTCCCGCATGAGGCGCGCGGTTCTGGGCACCGAAAGCGGATCGCTCTCGCCCCAGTCGGCCGAGCTGTCGACGATGACCCGCTCCGAACCATATTGACGCACGATCTCGACCATGCGTTCTTTGTCCATCTTGGTCTTGGGATAAATCGTGAAGGCCGCCCAGAAACCGCGTGCGAGCGTGTCCTTAACCGTTTCCTCGTTATTGTGATCGATCACCACGCGCGTCGGATCCATGCCATGCTCCAGACAGATATCGATGCTGCGGCGGGTGCCTTCTTTCTTGTTCCGATGCGGAGTGTGAATCATCACCAGCATCTCCAGCTCTTTGGCCAGTTCGAGCTGCGCGCGAAAGTACTTTTCTTCGCTGGCGGACATCTCGTCGAAGCCGATCTCGCCGATCGCGACCACGCCTTCCTTGCAGGCGTACAGCGGAATCAGCTCCATCACCTGCTCGGCGAGCGGCTCGTTGTTGGCTTCCTTGGAATTCAGACTGATTGCGCAGTAATGCCGCACGCCGAACTGCGAAGCGCGAAACCGCTCCCAGCCGACCAGCATGCTGTAATAATCCTTGAAGGTGCCGACCGCCGTGCGTGGCTGGCCGACCCAGAAGGCCGGCTCGATGACAGCGACCACACCGGCGGCGCGCATGGCCTGATAATCATCAGTGGTGCGCGACACCATGTGGATGTGCGGATCGATATACAGCATGTCTTCCCTCCCCGTGACGTAGCGCGGCGCCTGTTTCGCCGTCGCGCAGAGGGTGCCGATTACCCTCTGCGCCGATCAGTTGCTGGTCTGATCGACCAGCTTGTTGGCGGTGATCCAGGGCATCATCTCGCGCAGGCGTCCGCCGACTTTCTCGATCTCGTGTTCGGCGCCCAGCCGCCGCATCGCTTTCATCGTCGCCGTGCCGGTCTGGTTTTCCATGATGAACTCGCGAGCGAACTGGCCGCTCTGGATTTCCTTTAAGATTCTGCGCATCTCGGCGCGCGTCCCGTCGGTGATGATGCGCGGGCCGCGCGTGAAGTCGCCGTATTCCGCGGTGTTGGAAATCGAGTAACGCATGTTCGCGATGCCGCCCTCGTAGATCAGATCGACGATCAGCTTGACCTCGTGCAGGCACTCGAAATATGCCATCTCCGGCGCGTAACCGGCTTCAACCAGGGTGTCGAAACCGGCCTGAATTAGTGCGGTCAGGCCACCGCATAACACGGTCTGCTCTCCGAACAGATCGGTCTCCGTTTCCTCGCGGAAGCTGGTCTCGATGATGCCGGCGCGGCCGCCGCCGTTGGCCGAAGCATATGACAGAGCGATTTCCTTCGCTTGGCCGGAAGGGTTCTGATGCACACAGATCAGACACGGCACGCCGCCACCCTGTTTGTACGTGGAGCGCACCAGATGACCGGGGCCCTTGGGCGCGATCATGATCACGTCCAGATCGGCGCGCGGCTCGATCTGCTGAAAATGGATGTTGAAGCCGTGCGCGAATGCGAGCGTTGCGTCCTGCTTCAAGTTCGGCTCGATCTGACCTTTATAGAGGCCAGCCTGATGTTCGTCCGGCGCCAGCACCGTCACCACATCCGCGCCGCGCACCGCGTCTTCGATCGGCTTGACGTTAAGCCCGGCCTTTTTCGCTTTGCCTTCGGAGCGTGATCCCTCGCGCAGACCAACGGTCACTTCCACGCCGGAATCCTTCAGATTGTTGGCGTGGGCGTGACCCTGCGAACCATAACCGATGATGCACACCTGCCTGCCCTGGATGAGCGAGAGGTCGGCGTCTTTGTCGTAATAGATGTTCACTCGTACTCCGGATAAAACGTCTGCTGGTAAATAACCGCCTCGCGCAACGACGCGAAAACGCCAAGGTTTAATAATCTTCAGTTCTTTGCGACTTTGTGTCTTTGCGCGAGATTGGTCCGCTGTGGCGGCGCGAGCATCACAACTTCAATGTCGTATCGCCGCGCGCGATCCCCATGGTGCCAGAGCGCACCACTTCCTCGATCGGCCGCGCGCCCAGTGCCGCGATAAAAGCGTCCAGCTTGGCGCCGGCGCCGGTTAGCTCGATCACATACGCATGGTCGTTCACGTCGATCACGCGCCCGCGAAAGATGTCCGAGAGCCGCTTGACCTCCTCGCGATCCACGCCTTCCGCGCGCACCTTGATCATCATCATCTCGCGCTCGATGTGCGCGTAGGACGTCAGATCCAGCATCTTGACCACGTCCACCAGCTTGTTCAGTTGTTTGGTGATCTGTTCGATGATCTCATCCGAGCCGTGCGTCACCACCGTCATGCGCGCGAGGGTGGGATCGTTGGTGGGTGCGACCGTCAGCGATTCGATGTTGTAGCCGCGCGCCGAAAAAAGCCCGGCGACTCGGGACAGCGCGCCGGACTCGTTCTCCAGCAACAGTGAAATGATATGTCTCATGGGGTCTGCGCGGTGTACACAACGGATTAATTCGCCGAGATTGAGCCATTCTTGCAATTGCGAGCCTTCCCCGTTCCCCCCTTTGCAAAAGGGGGGACCGGGGGGATTTGCGCCTCGCCGATCCCGAGCTTGAGCATAGTGCTGCTTGAATTCCCGGCGGAACGCGGCACTACACCAGAATCATCTCGTTCTGACCGGCGCCGGCCGGGATCATCGGGTACACGTTCTCGTTCTGGTCGGTCATAAAATCCATGAACACCAGTCGGTCTTTCAGAGCCAGCGCCTCCTTGAGCGCGCCTTCCACATCACAGGGCTGTTCAATCTTCATGCCCACATGACCGAAGCTTTCGGCCAATTTGACGAAGTCCGGCAGCGCGTCCATGTACGACATCGCGTAGCGGCCCTGATAAAAGAACTCCTGCCACTGGCGGACCATGCCCATGTAACGGTTATTGAGATTAATCACTTTGATCGGCAGGCGGTATTGCAGACAGGTCGATAGCTCCTGAATGCACATTTGAATGCTTGCCTCGCCGGTGACGCAGCACACCAGCTCGTCGGGATGCGCGAACTGCACGCCCATCGCCGCGGGCAGGCCGAAACCCATGGTGCCCAAACCCCCGGAGTTGATCCAGCGCCGCGGCTTGTCGAACTTGTAAAACTGCGCGGCCCACATCTGATGCTGGCCCACGTCGGAGGTGACGAAGGCGTCCCCGCCGGTTAACTCATAGAGCTTTTCCAGCACGTACTGCGGCTTGATGACGGGCGACTGGCGGTCGAATTTGAGGCAGTCCATCGAACGCCATTCCTCGATCTGCTTCCACCACGCCTTGATGGCCTCCGGGTTTTTCGGTTTCCGGTCGCCTGTTTTAAGTTCCTTTATCAATGCCTGCAGAACATTATCCACTTGACCAACGATGGGAATATCGACCTTGACGTTTTTGGAGATCGAGCTGGGATCGACGTCCACGTGCACGATTTTGGAATGCGGACAGAACTTGGCGATGTTACCCGTCACGCGGTCGTCGAAGCGCGCGCCGATGGCGATCAGCACGTCGCTGTGGTGCATGCCCAGATTGGCCTCGTAGGTGCCGTGCATGCCCAGCATGCCCAGCGACTGCGGATCGGTGGCAGGATAACCGCCCAGCCCCATCAAGGTGTTGGTAATGGGGTAGCCGAGATAGCGCGTGAACTCGGTCAGCGATTCCGCCGCGTTACCGAGAATGACGCCGCCGCCCGCATAAATCATCGGTTTTTCGGCAGAGAGAATCAGCTCGACAGCCTTTTTGATCTGGCCAATATGCCCGCTGATTGTCGGGTTGTAGGACCGCATCCTGATGGTTTTGGGATAGTTGAACATCGTTTTTTGCGCGGTGATGTCCTTGGGGATATCCACCACCACCGGACCCGGACGGCCGCTGGTCGCGATGTAAAACGCCTTTTTGATCGTGGAGGCGAGCGATTCCACCGACTTGACCAGAAAATTGTGCTTCACGCACGGGCGCGTGATGCCCACGGTGTCGACTTCCTGGAACGCGTCATTACCGATCAGGTTGGTTGGCACCTGGCCAGTGAACACCACCAGCGGCACGGAATCCATGTAGGCGTCGGCAATGCCGGTGATCGCGTTGGTCGCGCCGGGCCCCGAGGTGACCAGCGCCACGCCGGGTCGGGTCGTCGATTTCGCATAGCCTTCGGCCGCGTGCACGGCGCCCTGCTCGTGGCGGGCGAGAATATGCGTCACCTTGTCCTGCCTGAACAGAGCGTCGTAAATATGCAACACCGCGCCGCCCGGATAACCGAATACAAACTCGACACCCTCAGCCTCAAGGCAGCGCACGAAAATCTCGGCGCCGGTGATCTCGGTTTTGGGGTCGATGTCGAGTTTGGGGGTATTCGCGGTCATGTCAGTAAAAGTCCGTCGAGCGCCGGGTCAACGACGGCTCAATTGTGAGAAATGAACAAAATTCAGGTCATGTGTGGGAAATGGGCCGAAGATATTAATACGAATGGCTCGAAATTTCACGCGCGGGCGCGCGACGCCGCCCATTGTGGCAGGCGCACCACGGATACGCAGGGTGCAAAATGAACGCGGCCGTTTGTGCGCGGATTGTCCTATCTGATGTCAGGACTTGCGCATGACGAAATAATAGCGGCCAGCCTCTTCGCGCGATTCGAGCAGTTCGGTGCCAGTCTGCCTGGAAAACGCCTCAAAATCACGCACCGAGCCCGGGTCCGTCGCGATCACGCGCAACACCTGTCCGCCCCGCATGGCGGCCAGCGCCTTCTTGGCGCGCAGGATCGGCAACGGGCAATTGAGGCCGCTGGTATCCAGTTCCTGGTCAACATCGGTCATAAACAAGCGCCCGCGTGGATCGAGGCCGTAAAGATGCCGCTACGAAAGATTGCGAGAACGCCTTTAACCTGGCGCACCAGTGGATTCATCCAGCGCTCATTGAAGTCATCCCGTGCCTATTGCGCCCACCCGCCGCAACCATAACGACGGCTCACTATAAAGCGGCATGGTACGATAATCCGCATCGGCGTTGAATGAGATCGATAGATCGGCGCCGCACTTTACCGGCGGATGAGGCTCCAAGAAAGAGACCACCTGGCACCGCACCATGCGCACCCTCAACCTCTCCTCATCGCGTGACTCTGGCCCATTCTCTGTAAACGGTCTGCTGGTGGCGGGTTTCTTAGCGGCTAACATCGCCTGCGCGGGGTCAACCGGCGCGCTGATAAGCGACGCCTGCGCCGGCGAGGCGTTACGCCTGCCGGAGATGGGCGACCCGGCCAGCATTGTGCTGTCCCCGACGCAGGAAGCCCTGCTGGGGAAAACGCTGCTCACGCAGATCCGCGGCGCGCTGAGGGTGTCCACTGACCCCGAACTCAATGAATACGTGCAGGCGCTGGGCACGCGCCTGACGGCCGCCGGCCTGAATTCCGGGCTGGAATTTCACTTTCTGCTGGTAGCCGACCGAAACATTAACGCATTCGCCGCACCCGGCGGCATTGTCGCGGTCAATACCGGCCTGCTGTTGAC
>JACCYU010000219.1 GCA_013696315.1 Gammaproteobacteria bacterium
CAATGTTACCCAGATTGTTACCCCTCAAGCCTTATTCCATGTTTCAAATAAATGAAACTGATATAAGTCACTGATAGGCTGGTGGGCCGTGTAGGATTCGAACCTACGACCAATGGATTAAAAGTCCACTGCTCTACCAACTGAGCTAACGGCCCATTAGTTTGATGTGGTGTTGCCATCCATGGCGCAGCAATCGTAGTTTTACCGGACACCGGCCCGAACCTCCTGTTCGGTCGCTCGGCCGGGCGAACATTCACAGGACGTTCGCCCGGCCTCGCCCAACTGAGCTAACGGCCCCACGTAGGTAATTCTGGTCGCCGATGCGCCAGACACTGCAAAGCCCGCTCATGTTACGGCGTGGCGGCCTAATGACAAGGAGTTTTTATAGCGCCGGACATCGCAGCACGGTCGGCGAGCGCCGGGAACAGACCAATAAACGACCGCCACGCTTCGACCGCTGGTGATCTATGCCGGCTTGAAATCGAGCGCCACGCCGTTGTTGCACCAGCGCTGGCCGGTGGGTTGCTGGCCGTCATCGAACACGTGGCCCTGATGCCCGCCGCAGCGCGCGCAGTGGTATTCGGTTCGTGGCCAGAACAATCCGTAGTCCGTTTTGGTTTCCACGTGGTCCTTGATGGCGGTGTAGAAACTCGGCCACCCGGTGCCGCTCTCAAATTTCCACTGGGACTTGAACAGCGGCAACGCGCACGCGGCGCAGACGTAGATTCCCGCCCGCTTCTCGTCATTGAGACGGCTGGAGCCGGGCTGCTCGGTGGCCTCGTCGCGCAACACCTCGAATTCTTCATCCGTGAGCAGTTCGCGCCACTCCTCTTCGGACTTGTGGATTTTCTTGAAGCCGCCGGACGGTTTAACCTTGTCACCCGCGTTGATATTCAAGCCCATCGGCGCGAGCGTCACGATTGTGACACCGGCCAGAAAGCGGCGCCTGTTCATAAGTAATCCTCCAGAGGTTGTGCGCCGAATTAGACGTGGCGGCGCCGGGTTCGTTCGCCGTCCAGCGAGCACCTACACGCGTTGAACATACAGTGTCGGATCCGCGATGCCCGCGTTCCGGAAGCCCTCGGCGCGAAAGCGGCACGCATCGCAGCGGCCGCAGGCATGGCCACTGTCGTTCGCGACATAGCAGGATACGGTCAGCGCATAATCGACCTGGAGCACCACGCCGCGCCGAATGATTTCCGCCTTGTCGAGCTCGATGAGCGGAGCATGCACGCGAAACCGATCGCCCTCGATGCCCGCCTTGGTGGCGAGATTGGCGAGCGATTCGAACGCGACGACGAATTCCTGCCGGCAGTCAGGATAACCGGAATAATCCACCGCATTGACGCCGATAAAAATATCGCGCGCACCTAAACTCTCCGCCCAGGCCAGCGCGACCGAGAGAAACACGGTGTTGCGCGCCGGCACGTAGGTTACCGGAATGCCTTCATTGGGCTGTTGCGGCACCGTCATGGTCGCATCGGTCAATGCGGAGCCGCCAAACACGGAGAGATCGATAGCGAATACACGATGCTCGGCCGCACCCAGTGCTTCCGCGATCCGGCGCGCGGCCACAAGCTCCGCGGCGTGCCGCTGGCCATAGCGGACGCTCAAGGCGTGACAGGTGTAGCCCGCGGCGCGCGCGATGGCGAGCACAGTCGCGGAATCCAGTCCGCCGGACAGAAGCACGACTGCTTTTTTCATTGAGGTTACAAGTTCGGGCACGAACGGGACGCCACTGCTGACGACTAATCAGTATCAGGGCAACGCGACACCGGCTCTGCTCCGTCACCGCCCCGGCACATCACCCCACAGGTATTTATGCAGCTGAATCTGTAAGCGTACGGGCAGCCGATCGGCCAGCATCCAGTCGGCCAGGAAGCCGGCGTCGAGCTCTTTATGACTGGGCGAGAACAGCACCTCGCAACGCCCTGCAAGCTGATAGCGTTCAAGCACCGCTCTGGCCCACTCGTAGTCGACACGATCGCAGATGACGAACTTTACCTGGTCCGCGCGTCCGAGGTGCTCGACATTTTCATACCGATTCTTGTCCACCTCGCCCGACCCCGGCGTCTTGAGATCGACCACTTTAACGACGCGCGGGTCGACATCTTTAATATCGATGGCGCCGCTGGTTTCAAGAGAAACTTCGTAACGCAGATCGCACAGGCGCACGAGCAGCTTCAGGCAATTTTTCTGTGCGAGCGGTTCACCGCCCGTAATCGTGACATGGCGCGCACCGTACGCCGTAACTTCCGCGGCGATATCATCCAGTTCCATCCAGCGACCGCCGCTAAACGCATATTCGGTATCGCAGTATCCGCAGCGTAGCGGACAGCCGGTCAGGCGCACGAACACCGTGGGCCAGCCCACCGTGCGTGTCTCGCCCTGCAGCGAATAGAAGATTTCGCTCACGCGCAGACGCGCGGCGTTTGCCGCCTGCACCGTATGGTTTTGCGCGACCGCGGCCACCGTCGCCTCAGTTACCTTCTCGATCCATGCGCTGCAGACGGCTTGCCGCGAGCCTTGCAACGGTGGTGTTCGGATGCTGCCGGGTCACCTCGTCAAGCACCGCGCGCGCCTGGGCCCATTGCTCCAGTTCATAGTACGTGAAACCCAGTTTGAGTCTGGCATCCGGCACCTTGGCGCTGTCTGGGTAGCGCTCGATGACCTGGCTGAATTCGGCGGTGGCGCGTTCGTAATTGCCCGACACGTAGTTGGCCTCCGCGAGCCAGTACTGCGCGTTGGACGCGTAGATGCTTTGCGGATAATCGGTGATAAAGCGGTTGAACGCATCGATCGACTCGTCGTACTGTCCGTTCTTCAGCAGTTCGAAGGCGTCGCGATACCCCTGACCGTTATCCGCACCGGCCGACGTCTCGTCTGGCGGCTCCGGTTCCGCCACCGGGTTCACGGGCGGCGTCACGTCGACCCTCGGGCCGTCCACCGCAGCCATATCGGCCGGCCGGTCATTCATCGGCGGGATTGCGGGCGCATCCGCACGCGGTACTGGATCGGAATCGGGCCCGGCGGTTTCCAGCGCGCGCAGACGCTGATCGATATCCAGGTACAGCTCGTGCTGGCGGTCCTTGAGGCCTTCCAGTGCGTAAGCTGTGCGTTCGGTCGCATCGCGCGCCGCCTGCAGTTCCCGTTGCAGACTGTCGATACGCTGCAACATTTCCATCAGCACCTTGTTGCCGAGCACGCCCTCAAGCTGGTTGACGCGATTGTCGATGTCGCTTAAGCGCCGCTCGGTAGCCGGGTCCGCTGCATGCGCCGCCGCCACACAAATGACGACGCCGCATACGGCAGACTTAAGCGTTATGCGGTGATATCTGTAGCTGGCGTCACTATTCGCCATAAACGATCTCGACCCTCCGGTTGAGCGCCCACGAACGCGGGTCTTGTCCGGGTGCTGCAGGCAGCTCTTCACCATAGCTGATGATCTCGATCTGATCATCCAGCACCCCCTGCAATTGCAACAGGCGCCGCACCGACTGCGCCCGGCGCTCACCAAGCGCGAGATTGTACTCGCGCGACCCGCGCTCGTCGCCGTGACCTTCCAGCCGCGCTTTTTGTAGCGGGTTGTTGGCGAGGTACTGCGCATGGGCATTGACGGCTGGCAGCGAATCCGCCTTGACCTGATCGCTGTCGTAATCGAAATAAATGACCCGCTTCGCAAGCGGGCTGTTCGGATCCTGCAACGGATCGAGCCGCAGCTGATCCTGATCTCCAACCCCGGCACCCTCGCCGGCGCCGCCCTCGCCCCTTGTGGTCTGTCCGGACTCATCACCACCATAAAGATCGTCCGGCAACGGCAGTGGCTCCCCGCGCGTCGCGCATCCGGCCAGACCCGCCGCCACGACAACGGTTAAAACGACGCTCAGATTACGTATAGTCATAATATTCTCCCAATTGATCGAAGATTTAGTTTGAGCCCTCACCCCCTCCAGGGCGTTGCCCCCTCTCGGCCGCCAGCAACCATAGCTTTTACCATTGACAAGTCTTGTCGCCCTACCTCTCACGCAGGCGCGGACTCAGGGCAGCGGCCCCCACACCGGCTCGCGCACCTCGCCTTCCTGCAGTCGCAGGCGCTGACTCACGCGGCCGTTCTGGCTCACCGCGGCCAGCACCCCGCGCCCCTGATAAGTAGTGGCATACAGAATCATGCTGCCGTTAGGCGCGAAACTGGGACCCTCATCCAGCGAGCCATCGGTCAGAACGCGCACGGCGCCGGTGTCGATAGCCTTTGTCGCAATCTGATACCCGCGCGCGTCGCCATGCACCATTGCGAGCTGTTCGCCGTCCGGAGAAACATCGGCGCCCGCGTTGTAGACGCCCTCGAACGTCAGCCGTTGCGGACCGTCACCGTTTACGGACTGGCGGTAAAGCTGCGGCTGGCCACTGCGATCCGAGGTAAATATCACCGACTCGCCATCGGGCGTCCACACGGGCTCGGTATCGATACTGGAATAATCGGTCAAACGCGTGAGCAAATTGCTGTTCAGATCCAGAATGTAAATATCCGGATTGCCGTTTTCCGAGCGGGTCAGCGCCAGCCGCTCACCGTCCGGCGACCAGGCCGGGGCGCTGTTCAGGCGTGTGGGGCCAGCCGTCAGACTGCGGTTGCCGCCGGCGATTTCCTGTATGTAGATCTCGGGACGCTGATTCTCGAACGATACATACGCAATACGCTCGCCGTCCGGAGACCACGCCGGTGACAGCAGTGGCCAGTCCGAGGTAAAGATTGTGACAGGATTATAGCCATCGTAGTCAGCGATCTGCAGTACGTAACGGTTTCTGCCATTGTCCCCCGCCTGCGTGCTGATGTAGGCAATGCGAGTGCTGAACGCCCCCGGCGTACCGGTCAGTTCCTCGAAAATCAGATCGCTGATCTTGTGCGCCACCCGGCGCAAATCGCCTTCTTCGACGGGGATGCTGTAACCCGCAAGCTGGCGGCCGCGAATGGCGTCCAGCAACTGAAACTGCACGTCAAAGCCGCCTATCGTGTTGGTCCGCAGGTTGCCCAGCACGATATTCTCGATGCCGTTGTTGCGCCACAGCTGATAGTTGATCTCGCTGGCGCGGGTCGCGCGCTGCGGGAATTCGTTTTCATCGATGGGGCTGAATAGACCGGTGCTGTATAAATCATTGCTGACAATGGCGGCGATATCCTCCGCCGGCTGCGCATCGCCGGGGGCCACCTGCCAGGGAAGAATCGCGATGGGCACGCCGCCTTCCACTCCTTTCGTGATCTCGATTTCGAGGACGGCATGCGCGCGCGAGACACACAAAAACAATAACAACAGCGCACATATTCCGCGCGGTATCATCCTCGATCTCATTACCCCTCCGGAGCAAACCTGAAAAGCAATTCCTGCTGAAAGACGTCAGCGTTGGGCGCCGGTGGCAAGGGGTCGGCCTTGTACACGGCGGCTTCCACCGACTGTCTGAACTCTTCGTCGCCGGTGCACTGTCGAACTTTGGCATCCAATATTGCGCCGCCTGAGGTTTGTCTGACGTAAATCACGCAGGATTCCCCGAAACCCGCGCTGGCGGGCTTGCGCCAGAGTCCTTCAACTTTTGACGCGATGGCGCTGGCCCACTGCGCCGTGAGCGACTGAAGCTCGCTCGCCGCGGCTGCCTGACGCCGGCGTTCCTCGGCGGCCTCCATGGCCGATTGCTCCTCCTCCATTATGGCCGCCACCCGTTCCTCTTCGGCCTCGCGCTCGGCTATTAATTGATCCCGCTCGCGCTGCATCTCGGCCATCAAACGCTCCTGCTCGGCGCGCCGCCGCTCTTCGGCCTCCGCTTGCTGACGTTCAAGCTCGGCCTGGCGTTGCGCTTCTTCTTCGGCTTGCTGGCGCTCCAGTTCGGCCTGACGCCGCGCCTCTTCCTCAGCTAGCTGGCGCTCCAGTTCAGCCTGACGTTGTGCCTCTTCCTCAGCTTGCTGGCGCTCCAGTTCGGCCTGACGCCGCGCTTCCTCTTCGGCCTGTTGCCGCGCGCGTTCGGATTCCTGCCGCGCTTCTTCCGCCTTTTGAATCTCCAGCTCGGCCTCGCGCCGCGCCTCCACGATCTGCTGCCGCTGCTCGGCGAGTTGCTGGCGTTCGCGCTCCAGGTCCAGTTGTGCCTGTTGCCGCGCTTCCTCCTCTGCCTGCAGACGCTCGGCCTCGGCCTGTCGCTGCGCCTCTTCCGTCGCTCGTTGACGCTCCTGCTCGGCTTTGCGCGCGGCTTCTTCCTCCGCTTCCTGGCGCTTCGCGTCCGCGCGCGCCTGACGCTGCGCGGCGATCACATCCTGCTGAATGACTTGCGCCGCGACAGTTTCGATTTGCGGCTGATTTTGGCCACTGGACTCACTGCGCATCTGAAATCCGATTACCAGCAAAATCAGCATCAGCACATGCACGCCGATCGCGGCGGCCAGCGATACGGGTATATGCCGTTTCACCTGCGGCATGGTTAGCTGCCGTCGTCGGACTCATCGGCCAGAGGGTCAGTAATCAGACCGACCCCTTGCACGCCGGCGTTCTGCAAGATCACCATGGCCTCTACGACGCGGCCGTAATTAACCGCCTCGTCACCGTTAACGTAAACCTTGATCCCCGGTTCACCCGCCAGCACCGCCTGCACGCGACCGCCCAGGTCCGTGCGCTTGACGGGCGCGCGCTGATCTTCGCCGCGGTTGAGCAGGTACCGGCCCTGGCGATCGACGGTGACAACCAGCGGCTCGGGCTGTTCCTCATCGGTGGGTAACGGCTCCGCCGGCGCGTTTGGCAGATCGACTTCCACACCCTGCTGCAGCAGAGGTGCTGTGACCATAAAGATGATCAGCAGCACCAGCATCACGTCGATGTACGGCACGACGTTGATCTCGGACATGGGCTTGCGGCGGCGGGCTGAATGATAAGCCAAGGTCGATCCTCAATTACTCACGCGTGGCATTCAGGCGTGGCGCATGCTGAGTGTGGTTGCGCGCAGTCATGCCGCGCTTTCTTCCCGACCCATCGCCTGCCGCTGCAAGAGTGCGGTGAACTCTTCGACGAAATTGTCATAGCGATTGATCAGCCGCTCGACCTCGTTCGAATAATGGTTGTAGGCGATCACCGCGGGAATGGCGGCGAACAAACCCATTGCGGTCGCGATCAGCGCCTCGGCGATACCGGGAGCGACCGCCGACAACGTGGCCTGATGCACATTGCTCAAGCCCCGGAACGAATTCATGATGCCCCACACCGTGCCGAACAGCCCGACATAAGGGCTGGTGGAACCCACGGTCGCCAGAAATGACATGTAATGTTCCAGCGAATCTACTTCGCGCGACAGCGCGACTTTCATCGATCGCTGCGCCGTGTCGGTAATCGACAGAGTCGACAGACGATTCTGACGATGCAGACGCACATACTCCTTGAACCCTGAAACAAAGATATGTTCCATGCCGCTCAGGTTGTCGCGGGCGCGAACCTGATCGTACAATTTCGCCAGATCCGAGCCTGACCAGAAATGGTCTTCGAACTGGTCCGCGGCCACGCGCGCGTCCTTGATAATCTTCCACTTGCTGACGATCATCGTCCAGGAGGCGACCGACGCGGCTAACAAAAGCAACATGACGAGTTGCACCAGCAGGCTGGCCCCGGCAATAAGTGTGTAAATGCTTAGATCAACCTGCACTGGCGAGATCCTTTTTCAGATTTGACGGAATCGATGCGGGTTTGAACGAGCGGGTTTCCAGACAGACGATTTTGGCTCGACCGGAGGCAAGGAGCGTGTCCTCGCGGCCTCCGATTGCGCGGCTGACCCGCTGTTCGAATAAAAGGCTCGCGCGGCCGACGTGCGTAACGGCCGCGCTCACATGCAGTAAGTCATTAAAACGCGCGGGCTTTAAAAAATCCACCGCAATCGAACGTACCGCGAACAGCACGCCATGCCTTGCCGCCAGCACATCCTGCTCATGGCCGAGCGCGCGCAACCATTCGGTGCGCGCCCGCTCCATGAATTTGAGATAGTTGGCATAGTACACCACCGCTGCGCTGTCCGTGTCTTCGTAATAGACACGCACGGACCAGATAAACTCTTGCACGTGAGGTTCAGTATCGGTGGAGCGCGGAATAATGTGTAGTGTCGTATGTGATTAAAGCGAATGGCGCGAATCCGCGGCATTATAGTACCTGCGAGCGCACCGTCTACACCCTGAAAAGATACCGTTGATCGACGCCGAGTCAACCATAAAACCGTATCAGGATTAGCGATACCACGTGACACCGGACGGATGCGGACTCAAGCATAGCGCGGGGTGCGCGGTTGGCATGCGCGCGAGCGGGTGTGACGCAAAAAAAAGCGCGGCATCACACCGCGCTCAACAACAGGGCTCACGAAGGAGAGAAGCCGCGCGACCTGTACCATAGCGCGGCGCTTACCGGTATTGTGGCAATGGGCCCGGTTACCCGTAGAGCCAGACAAGTGGTGGCGTCCCTGCCTGCCATTCCCATAGGCTTGCTAAAAAAGCAATCGACAAGGGGATTCAGCAACTGCTATGCCAGAATAGAAAAGCGAGGCTGCGTGGCGCCACACGCCCGTTTCGATGGGGATTCATGGCTTGCGACTGTCGCCGATAAACGACTTCGAGTTATCGACAAACGCTCCAAGCCTCTGTTTATGTAGATTGCGGCGCACCGTCGCCGGCTGCCGACATTGAACCGGTGACTTGCGACCGTTTCGTGCGCGCCCTCGCTATCAGCTAGCCGCTACTTCGACGTCTTGAACAGCGCAGGATCCAGGTGATAGCGATTAAGTAGCTTGTAGAATTCCGTTCGGTTGCGCTGCGCGAGCCGCGCCGCCTTGGTGACGTTGCCGCCGGTCATCTGCAATAGCTGAGTAATGTAGTCGCGCTCGGCGCGCTGACGCATCTCGACCAGGGACGGCAATTCGCCGGGCGGCGAGCGCAACGCCTTTTCCACCAGGGTCGCGGGAATCAGCGGCGTGGTGGACAACGCCACGGTCTGCTCGACTACGTTGTAGAGCTGACGGATGTTGCCGGGCCAGTCGTGGCGTGTCAGGGTCTCCATCGCTTCCGGCGAAAATCCTTTCACCCGAAGCCCGTAGCGGGCGCCAAGCTGGTTGATGAAATACGTGGCCAGCATCGGAATGTCCTCGCGACGCGCGGACAGCAGCGGCAGTTCCAGGGTCACCACGTTTAGCCGGTAATAAAGGTCTTCGCGAAACCTGCGCTCGATCATTGCCTGCTCGAGGTTCTGGTGCGTGGCGGAGATCAACCGCACGTCCACCGGCACATCATCGGTGGCGCCCACCGGCCGCACCACGCGCTCCTGCAACGCGCGCAGGAGCTTGACCTGAAACGTGAGCGGCATATCGCCGATCTCGTCCAGAAACAGCGTGCCCTTGTCCGCCGCCTTGAACAAACCCTCGTGATCGCGGGTGGCGCCGGTAAAGGAGCCTCGGCGATGGCCGAACAACTCCGATTCGAGCAGTTCGGAGGGTATCGAAGTGCAGTTGACTGCTACGAAGCGACCACTTGCGCGCGGGCTGGCATGATGAATTGCGCGGGCCAGCAGTTCCTTGCCGGTGCCACTGTCGCCCTGGATAAATACGCTGGCGTCCGAGCGCGCGACCAGCCGCGCCTGACGCAGCAGATCCTCCATGATCGGGCTGCGGGTGATAATGCCGCGGCGCCAGTCATGCTCGGGGTTGTTCGCGTCGTCCGCGCCCGAATCCACCTCGCCCGCGACGCTCAATGCGTTTTCCACCTGCACCAGCAGTTCCTTGCTGTCGAAGGGCTTGGTCAGAAACGAAAACACGCCGCGCCTGGTGGCGGCCACGGCTTCCTGAATAGAGCCGTGCGCGGTCAGGATAATGACCGGCAGGGTCTGATACTGGCGATGGATCGCGTCGAACAGCGCCATGCCATCCATGCCTTCCATGCGCAGGTCGGTGATGATGACGTGCGGCCGGAATACGGGCAAGCGCGCCAGCGCCTCGCTGCCGCTCTCCGCCGTCTGCACCTCCAGACCCGCGGATTTGAGACGCAGGGACAGCAGATGCAGCAGGCTTGCATCGTCATCGACCAGCAGAATTCGGTGGTTGGCCGTGTCCATTGCAAGAGGTTACCTCATTGTGGGGATTGTAAGATTAAGTGCCGCGCGGTGGCGGAGATTTAAGTACCGAGAGCCTGCGGATCAGACCGATTCCTTGCGCAGGTCAAGCGGCAGATCGACCACGAACGAAGCGCCCGTGGCGCTTAAAGTCGACGCTTCGACGTGCACGCTGCCACGATGGGCCTGCACGTATTCGCGCACGATCGCAAGCCCTATGCCGGTTCCCGCGCGCCTGGCTTCGCGCGCGGACTGGCTCTGATAAAAAATCTCGAACACCTTTTCGCGCTCGGCCGGCTCGATGCCTGGTCCCTCATCGCTCACGCACAGCCGCACGCGCGGCTTGTCTATGGTG
>JACCYU010000220.1 GCA_013696315.1 Gammaproteobacteria bacterium
CCCGCACCACTGACCATGTTGCCGTTGGCGTCGTGTACGTAGCTGTGCTCCCCGGCACGGGTGACTACGTGCGGGCGCACCGGATCGTAAGCGTACGCGCCCATGTCCGTCTTGTTGGTGATGTTGCCTAGGGCATCGTAACCGATGCTCTGGGGCGCCGCGGCGCCGCCGGCTACCGTATTGGTTTCGGTCAGCCGATTGAGCGCATCGTAACCAAACGTCTCGCTTGAGCCCCGGGCCTGGTCCTCACGGCGCTCGAGATTGCCCAGCGCATCGAAGTCGTACTTGAGATATTGAACGCTGCCGCCGCCGCCGCTCAGGATAGTTTGCAGACGCCCCGACGCGGATTCGTATACGCTGGTGGTGACCAGGCCGTTGCCCAGGGTTTCGTTGGTAAGCTTGCCTTCCGCGTTGGCGCGGATTCGGCTTGCGATAAACCGGCGGTAGTAAACGGGCGCTCAATTGCAGCAGCGGCACCATTTGACCGGCGAACGGTCGCCGACCTCCGTCTCACCAGTCCTACAATCCCCAGCCCATGCCTTGCAAGTGGGCAAACCGTGATCGCTCGCCGGTGAGCAGCTCTCTTGTGAACACGCAAATCTAGGAGGGTCACATGAGACTCAGGTTGCCTGGAAAGAAGGCAAGCAATGATCGCAAGCGTTCTCGAGCAATTCAAACGAAGGCGCAAAGCTGAGGAGGCTCACATGCACAAGATCAAGGAACCTGCTCTTAGTTGGACCTACCATTACTTCGTGCTTTTGTTTTTCATTTTGCTACCCGGTTGCGGCGGCGGAGGAGACGGTGCCGATCCTGGCGGCAGTCAACCTACGCCCGATTTTGTTGTGTCGGGAACCGTCAGCGCTCCGAATGCGACGATAGCCTTTCGAGTTAAACCGAGGTTCCTTGAGAATATCGCGCAGCTCATGATACCGGCCGTACACGCGCGACTGAATGGAACGAGACTGGTGCCAGATGGCACATTGGTGCGGTTGGTGAGAATCAATCGTGCCGGAAACGAACAAGGGGCGCTTGCCTCGACCAAGACAGTTGCCGGCAAGTACGGCTTCAATCTTACAAAACTGCGGCTTAAACCCGCCAACAACCTGATCGTGAAGGCAGTAAACAAATCTACCGGCGCGCTGTTACGAGCCTTCGTGAGTCATCAACGCGTTGATATTGATCCGATTTCGGAGGCATCTGTACGAGTTATATTGAATAAGGTCGCGGTTACTCAGGATTCTCTCTCAAACTTCACGCCTAACGAGGTGGCGAAGATTACCGCGGCCATCGAGCTGTTTGCGCGCGTAAACAATTTGCGATCTGCCACGGATATCGAAGAAACGGTTACAGCAATAGAGGCTGCACTAGCAGACGACTCGACGATTAGACGTTTTGTTTCGGCCGCGGCACAACATGGTGAAACGAATGCCGCTCCGGGCGACATCGGCAATTACTTTCCTTTCGATCAAAGAGCTGCCTGGAATTATCAAGGTAAGATCGTTACGCCCGGCCAAATAACAAGCCACTATGGCAATACAGTTACGGTCGAAGGAACTAGAAACATCGCTGGAGCGAATACCACCGTTTTCCTAGAGAGTTATCCACTAGCTGCTGTCTCAAACGATGAGCAATTCTTCACAAAAAGTGCGGTAGGTATTACGGACTGGTCAGAGGTTGCTGACGGTGTGCTGACTACGCCGTACACGGCTGTGTCATTTCCTCCCGTGACTGGATCGACAGTGACGCATCTGCAAGACGTACGCCTCAACAATCTAGACATCGATGGAGACTATAGAGCCGATCAAGCAGTCGGCGATTCAAAGATTTCGATAGCAGGCTTTGGCTTTGTGGAGGTTCCCGCGGGTAGGTTCCAGAATGCCTTAATCATCAAGACGACGTCTAACCTGGATCTAACGTCCTCGCAAACTGGTGCGCGCAGCTCCATTAGGGGCACCAGCACTGAGTGGTACGCCGCAGCTGTTGGACTAGTCAAGAAGGAAATTCGGTTCGACGGCAAGCAAGATACCCAGACTATCGCAACCTCTATAACCGAAGAGCTAACAAGCGTATCCGGCCTAGAAATACCGCCAGGGGAACCAGGGTTACCGGAGATCGTAGAAATCGATTTAAAGACTAATGACATCGTTTACGACGCGGCAAGCAAGCGCGCTTACGCGAGTGTGCCGAGCCGTGAGGGAGCCAGGGGCAACAGCATTACAATAATCAATCCTCAGTCGGCGAAGATCGAGCATTCAATTTTCGTCGGATCGGAGCCAGGACCTTTAGCCCTCTCCAAGAATGGCGCGCGCTTGTATGTCGGATTGCAAGGTACGGCGGCTACGGCGGCTATTCGACCCGTCGATCTATCCACGCGGATCCCGGGCGCGTCGTTCAGTCTGGGTAGAAGCGATAGTTCTGGACTCCGTTTAATTCCGGAAGATATCGAGGTTTCTCCAGATGACCCTGCGGTCATAGCAGTCTCCGGAATGGCTGGTGGTGAATCCCATCAAGGAATAGCCATCTTTCAAGATGGCGTCCGACGATCCAAGATGACACCAAACACTGGTGGTAGCTTAATTGAGTTTTCTGAGTCAGGAAGCATTCTTTACGGGTATACCCTCCGCTTTAGTAGCCATGGTTTCTATACTTATTCTGTTGATGAATATGGGATAACGGAGACCGGCGTAACCGAAGGCCTAATCGATGGCGAGAATATAAACGTAGAGTTTCAGGCGGGCCGCATTTATGCAGGGTCAGGTGAAGTCGTTGATGCAATGACCAGCTCGCTAGTCGGTAAGTATGATGTACCCGATAATTTCTATTATAATCGAAGTGTAGTTGCGCCAGATGCCGCGGCAGGACGTGTGTATTTCGCAAGTCTATCGGACGATGCCTACATATCATTGGAGGTGTTTGATCTGGATACTTTTACACGAGTAGGCACGTTCGCGATTCCTAACCAAGACTTTCGGAATAGGGTCGTTAATATCGTTAAGGCAGGCTCTGATCACTTACTAATCGGAACTCAGAAGAAAGTGTTCGTAGTCGATACAAGATTCATAAATTGAACTTCTACGCATGGAACTCTCGCCCGGCTTTAACCTCCTTGACGTACTCTTTGCGCAACACGAAATCCCCAAAGTGCTCGCCATCCTCGCGCTCTTTGGCGTAGCGCTTTATGATGGGCGTGAGTTCGGCCAGGATCTTGTCTTCGGTAATGCCTTCTCGATAAAGCTTGCCCAGGCGCTGGCCGTGGAATCCGGCGCCCAGATAAACGTTGTAGTGACCGACCGATTTACCGACGAAACCGATCTCGGCGATGTAAGGCCGGGCGCAGCCATTCGGGCAGCCGGTCATGCGTAAGGTGATGGTGTCGTCGCGCAGGCCGGCGTCCAGCATCACCTCTTCCAGTTTCGTGATAAGGCTGGGGAGGTAACGCTCGCTTTCGGCCATCGCCAGGCCGCAGGTCGGCAGCGCCACGCAGGCCATGGAGTTCACGCGCAACGCGGAATGACCGGCGCCGTCGTCCAGCTTATATTTTTTGATCAGCCGTCCGATCTGCGTTTTCTGTTTTTCAGGAATGCTCGCGATGATGAGGTTCTGATTGGCGGTGACTCTAAAATCGCCTTTGTGCATCTTCGCGATCTCGCGCAACCCTGTCATCATCGGATAATCATCGAGGTCGTGAATGCGGCCGTTCTCGATAAATAACGTCAGATGCCATTTGTTGTCAGCGCCTTTCACCCAGCCGTAGCGATCGCCATTATCGGTGAATTCGAACGACCGCGCGGGTTCAAGCGCCCACCCCAGACGTGATTCCAGCTCGTCCTTGAACCACTCCACGCCGCGATCGTCGATGGTGTACTTCAAACGCGCGTGCTTGCGATTGCCGCGATCGCCGAAGTCGCGCTGCGTCTTGACCACGTGTTCGGCGACTTCGATCACCTGCTCTGGCTTGCAGAAGCCGATTACGTCGGCCAGGCGCGGATAGGTTTCCGGTTCACTGTGCGTCATGCCCATGCCGCCGCCGACCGTGACGTTGAAGCCGGTCAGTTTTTCGTTTTCGACGATGGCGATGAAACCTAGATCGTGCGCGTAGATGTCCACGTCGTTGCTGGGCGGCACCGCGATTACGACCTTGAATTTACGCGGCAGGTACACCTTGCCGTAAATCGGCTCGTCGGTCTCCGGCGTGCCGGCCACGGGCTTTTCGTCCAGCCAGATCTGATGATAAGCGCGCGTCTTCGGCAACAGGTGTTCGCTGATTTTTCTGGCGTGCTCGTACACGGTCGCGTGCACCGCCGATTGATGCGGATTGGGATTGCACATCACGTTGCGGTTGACGTCGCCGCAGGCAGCGATGGTATCCAGCAAGGTGTCGTTGATCTCGCGAATGGTGCGCTTGAGATTGCGTTTGAGAATGCCGTGCAGCTGGAACGTTTGACGTGTCGTGAGTCGCAACGTCCCGTTCGCGTGTGTGTTGGCCACGCGATCCAGATCCAGCCATTGCTCTGGCGTACACACGCCGGCCGGCATGCGCACCCGGATCATGAATGAATAGGCCGGCTCCAGCTTCTGCCGGCGGCGCTCCTGACGCAAATCGCGATCGTCTTGCTGATAGCTTCCGTGAAACTTGAGCAGCGCGGTGTCGTCCTCCGAGATCGCGCCGGTGATGGGATCGGCAAGCCCCCGCTCGATCGTGCCGTGCAGGTAATTGCTGTTGTCCTTGATGACCTCGACACCGGACCGCTGTGCTTTGGATTGATCGTTCATATTGGATTGGTCACCACCGGGTTACAGGGAGTTCAGGCGCTGAGCGCACCGTTTGGAGTCTGGATGTGGATGCGTTCGTGAAAGGCAACAACAGCTAATACACGTCGCGCTGATAGCGCTTGTCCCTTTGCAGACCCTTGACGTAGTCGGCCGCCATTCGCGCGGACAGCCCGCCGCCCTCTCTCGCCACGATGTCGATCAACGCCGCGTGCACGTCGTGCGCCATGCGGTCGGCATCGCCGCACACGTAGAAATAGGCGCCCTCCTGCAGCCAGGCGTAGATGTCGCGGCTGCGCTCCAGCATGCGATGCTGAACATACACTTTTTGATCGGTATCGCGCGAGAAGGCCACGTCCATGCGCGTGAGCACCTTGTCCTTCAGCCATCGCTGCCAATCGATCTGATAGAGAAAATCGGTAGTGAAATGCTGATCGCCGAAGAACAGCCAGTTCTTGCCACCCGCGCCCAGCGTCTCGCGCTCCTCGATAAACGCGCGAAACGGCGCGACACCCGTACCCGGACCGACCATGATCACCGGCGCCTGGCCGTCGGCCGGCAACTTGAAGTTCTTGTTGCTATCGACGTAGACCGGAATCGTATCACCTTCAGCGAGCCGCTCGGCACAATGGCTGGACGCGACACCCTTGCGTGGCCGGCCGTGGGCTTCGTAACGCACGGCGGCGATGGTCAGATGTGCCTCGTCGGGATTGGCCTGCTGACTGGATGCGATCGAATAAAGTCGCGGCGGCAGCTTGCGCAGCATGCCGGTGAATTCGTCGGCGCTGATAGATTCAATCGGAAACTGCAGCGCCAGATCGATGATGTCGCGGCCATGGATGTATGCCGTCAGAGCCTTCTTGTTGCCGTCGTCCAGCAGCTTCAATAGTTTCTCGGACTGGCTCCGCGCGGCGTACCGGACGAGAAACGGCCGGGTCAGAATGGCGATCTCGTAGGCGTGACTCAGCGCGTTTGTTAAGCTCATCTCGCCTTCGAAAGTCGCCACCGTTTCGTTGCCGTAGAGCTTCAACGTATCGATCAGCTCGGCCACGAACTCCGGGCTGTTGCTGGGCATCACCCCAAGCGAATCGCCGGGCTCGAACACCAGGCCGGAGCCCTCCAGCGACAGCTCCACGTGGCGGGTTTCCTTGGCGGAACCGCGCCCGTTAAGCACCAGATTCTCGAGCACCGCGGCCGGAAACGGGTTCTTCTTGGTGTAAAGCGACGCGATTTTTGCACCCGGCGCCGCGGCTTGCTGGACAGCAACGCCCGCGACGGCGCCCTGCGGCGCTTGCAGAAATTCGGCGAATCCTTCCAGCGCGCCTTCGATCCAGGCTTCCGCCGTCTCTTCGTAATCCACGTCGCAGTCACCGCGCGCGTAGACGCGCTGCGCACCCAGCGCCTCAAGCCCCTTATCGAAATCCTGTCCGGTCTGGCAGAAATTCTCGTAACTGGTGTCACCCAGCGCCAGTACCGAGTAACGCAGGTTTTTGAGCTCAGGCGCTTTTTTACTCAGCAGAAAAGCGTGCAGTTCCTCCGCGTTGTCCGGCGGATCGCCTTCGCCGTGTGTGCTGACCACCAGCAACAGGTTCTGCTCGTTTTTCAGCTGGTTCTTTTTGTAATCGCCCATGTCCTTGACACTGGCGCTGAATCCCCGCGCGATAGCCTTGTCATATATTTGACGGGCGATGGTTTCGCCATTGCCGGTCTGCGAGCCATAAAGAATCGTCAGGCGTGGCTGCCCGCCAGTCTGCGGTGCTTGTGCCGTCTGCGCCTGGGGCACACCCTGACCGGCCCAGTTTATGCCCGCCAGGAAACCGCTCACCCAGGTGACCTGTTGCGGCGACAGGCTTTGCACCAGGCGGTTGAGCTGGTCCGCCTGCTCTTCGGTGAGCGGCGTGCTGTGCTCGCTTAGAGAAATCAACTGCATGGGCGGGATAAAGTTTTGGCAATGGTGTGGAGCGTGTTCAGCCGCCATACCATACCGGCATGTCAGCAATGGCGAAAAGAACCAATCGCTATAGTTATATAACGAAAGCGTCTTAACCCGGCGAAGTCATCATGGGCGCGCTTGATTATAATTTTTTTATCCAGCTCATCATATCTTTTGATGGCAACCCCCTGATTAATTTTTGTGCACGATTGATTTAAGCGCACAGAGCGCGGCTCAGGCGTGATTGTTGGCCTCTGACCCTCAAGTTATCCACAGGTTCTGGAACGGGTTTCCACGAGTTTATACACACTATCTTGTGTTGACGCGAAACGAAACCACATCTTATAGTGGTACACGCGTTGTGATAACGATTTCACACACAAGCGGCGCGCAACCACGATCCCGCACGCGACTGAGGAAATTCAGATGCTATTCGAGCTTTCCACCGCCCCACGCACAAACACGCGACCCAACGGCAAACCCGCTGTGGCCGCCGAGATCGCCGCGGCCGCACCAGGACGCTATCGCGTGATCCGGCGCAACGGCAAGGTCACCGAGTTCGACAGGGACAAGATCAAGATCGCGGTCACCAAAGCGTTTCTCGCCGTGGAGGGCGGCAATGCCGCCGCCTCCGGACGCATCCGCGAGGCCGTGGATCGCCTGACCGAACGCGTAACCGGCGCGCTGGCGCGCAACCTGCCGGACGGCGGCATCTTTCACATCGAGGACATTCAGGACCAGGTTGAACTGGCGCTGATGCGCGGCGAACATTACAAAGTCGCGCGCGCTTATGTGCTGTATCGCGAAGAGCACGCCAGGGCGCGCGCCGCGCACAAAGTCAGGGCCCGGAAAGCAAACGCGCAGCCGGCGCTTAAAGTCACGTTGCCCGACGGCAGCTTAAAGCCGCTGGATATTGAACGGCTGCACAGGGTCGTGAACGAGGCATGCCGCGGTACGGCGGATGTCGATCCCAAACCGATAATTGCCGAGACCGTGCGGAATCTCTACGAAGGCGTGCACGAGCACGAAGTCGGCACCGCGCTGACTCTGGCCGCGCGCACCCTGATCGAGAAAGAACCGAACTACACCTATGTCTCGGCGCGCCTGCTGCTGGACAATCTGCGTCGCGAGGCGTTGTCGTTTCTGGCCGCCGGACATCGTGAGGCGACTTTCGAGGAGATGCGTGGGCTTTACCCGCGGTATTTTGGGGAGTACGTCGCGCGCGCCGCCGAACTGGAGCTTCTGGACGCTAAACTCGCGACCGAATACGACCTCGATAAACTGGGCGCGGCGCTCAAGCCCGAGCGCGACCACCAGTTCACCTACCTCGGCCTGCAAACCTTGTACGACCGCTATTTTCTGCATGCCGGCGGCACGCATTTCGAGCTGCCGCAGGCGTTCTTCATGCGTGTCGCCATGGGTCTGGCGATCAATGAGATCGACCGCGAGGCGCGCGCGGTAGAATTTTATAATCTGCTGTCGTCGTTCGACCTCATGAGTTCCACGCCCACCCTGTTCAACGCCGGCACCTTGCGGCCGCAGTTGTCCAGTTGTTACCTGACCACGGTGCCGGATGATCTCTACGGCATCTTCGAATCCATTCAGGACGATGCGATGCTCTCCAAGTTCGCCGGCGGTTTGGGCAACGACTGGACGCGGGTGCGCGCGATGGGCTCGCACATCAAGGGCACTAACGGCAAGTCGCAGGGCATCGTGCCGTTTCTTAAAGTGGCCAACGACACCGCGGTAGCGGTCAACCAGGGCGGCAAGCGCAAAGGCGCGATGTGCGCCTATCTCGAAACCTGGCATCTGGATATCGAGGAGTTCATCCAGCTGCGCAAGAACACGGGTGACGAGCGCCGGCGCACCCACGACATGAACACCGCCAACTGGATTCCGGATCTGTTCTTAAAGCGCGTTATCGAAGACGGGCAGTGGACCTTGTTCTCCCCCAACGAGACCGCGGACCTGCATGATTTGTACGGTCGCGCATTCGAGCAGCGTTACGCCGAATACGAAGCACAGGCCGCGCGCGGCGAGATTAGGAACTTTAAGCAGCTCAACGCCCTCGATCTGTGGCGCAAGATGCTGAGCATGGTGTACGAGACCGGCCATCCGTGGATGACCTTCAAGGACCCGTGTAATTTGCGCTCGCCGCAAGGCCACACCGGCGTGGTGCATTGCTCTAATCTGTGCACCGAGATCACCCTGAACACTTCGGACGACGAGATCGCGGTGTGCAATCTGGCCTCGGTCAACCTCGCCGCGCACGTGGACAACCAGGGCCTGGATCATAAAAAGATGGAGCGTACCGTCGCCACCGCCATGCGCATGCTGGACAACGTGATCGACTACAACTATTACAGCGTCGGCAAGGCGCGCGCCGCGAATCTGCGTCATCGTCCGGTAGGTCTAGGGATCATGGGATTTCAGGACGCGCTGTACAAGCTGCGCATTCCGTACGCGAGTGACGCCGCGGTGGAAATCGCCGATCGCTCCATGGAAGCGATCAGCTACTACGCCATCAAGGCGTCCACCGACCTGGCCTGCGAGCGCGGCGCGTATTCGAGTTTCAGCGGTTCACTGTGGAGTCAGGGTGTGCTGCCGATCGATTCTATAGCGCGGCTCGAGCGGGAACGCGCCGGCTATCTGGAGATGGATCGCTCCAGCACGCTGGACTGGGACACCTTACGCGAGCGCGTGAAAACCGTCGGCATGCGCAATTCCAACACCATGGCGATCGCGCCCACGGCGACCATTTCCAACATCTGCGGCGTCACGCAGAGCATCGAACCCACGTATCAGAACCTGTTCGTCAAATCAAACCTGTCGGGCGAGTTCACCTGCATCAATCCTTTTCTGGTCAATGATCTCAAACAGCGTGGTCTGTGGGACGAGGTGATGGTCAACGACCTCAAATACTACGATGGCAGCGTGCAGGCCATCGACCGCGTGCCCGCCGAACTCAAGGCGCTGTACGCGACGGCTTTCGAGGTCGATCCAGAATTTCTGGTGGAAGCCGGGTCACGCAGGCAAAAGTGGATCGACCAGGCGCAGTCGTTGAATCTGTATATGGCGCAGCCCTCCGGCAAGAAGATCGACAATCTTTATCGGCTGGCCTGGACGCGCGGCCTGAAAACGACGTATTACCTGCGCTCGCTGGGCGCTACGCACGTTGAGAAAAGCACCATGAGCGACGGGCGCGCCAGCAAGCTGAACGCGGTGCCAACCAACGGAGCGGGCAACCAGGACGAACCGCAGGCCTGCGCGATCGACGATCCCGATTGCGAAGCTTGCCAGTAGCGCCGCATTCTAAAACGTATCAACTGTCACGCGCGGAGACGATGCCAACAATGCCTTCGCGGCCTCGCGCGCCGCTGGCTTTCGCGCCGCGCAAACCGCGGTCGAAATCATGATGCGGACACCTTAATGCCGAGAAATAGAGACGGAGACTGGAAATGCTGAACTGGGACGAACCGACCGGCGAACGTCATGACTATGACGCCAATGCGTCGCGCGGAAACAATCGCACGCCTGCCGAATTAAATTCCTATTCGCTGTCCGCAGGTCTTGCGGCCTCGCCTCCGGCGCACGTCGAGATCGCGGTCGACGATCACGGCGCGACCGGCCTGGAAGAAGTGGAGATGGGCGCCGGGCGCATCCGCGTGGACGACAAGAGAATCATCAACTGCCGCGCCGACCTGAATCAGCTGGTGCCATTCAAATACAAATGGGCCTGGCAGAAATACCTGGACGGCTGCGCCAATCACTGGATGCCACAGGAAATCAACATGAACGCGGACATCGCGCTGTGGAGATCATCCGGCGGATTGAGCAACGATGAGCGTCTGATTCTCAAGCGCTCACTGGGCTTTTTCGCCAGCGCCGAATCCTTGATCGCCAACAACCTCGTGCTGGCTGTTTATCGTCACATCACCAATCCAGAGTGCCGCCAGTACCTGTTGCGGCAGGCGTTCGAGGAGGCCGTGCACACGCACTGTTTCCAGTACATCGTAGAATCGCTTGGTTTGGACGAAAAAGAAATCTTCAACATGTACCGCGAGATTCCCGCGGTGCACGAGAAGGCCGCCTGGGCGCTGCCTTATACGCAATCTTTAGGCGATCCGCAGTTCCACACCGGCACGGCGGAGACCGATCAAAGATTACTGCGCGATCTGATCGCGTTCTACGTGATTTTTGAAGGCATCTTCTTCTACGGCGGCTTCATGCAGTTTCTCTCCTTCGGCCGGCGTAACAAAATGACCGGCACCGCCGAGCAGGTGCAGTACATCCTGCGCGACGAATCCATGCATCTTAATTTTGGCATCGATCTCATCAACCAGATCAAGATCGAGAATCCGCATCTGTGGAGCGAAAGTTTCAAGGCTGAAGCGCAAAAGATGATTCGCGAGGCCGCCCAACTCGAAATCCGCTATACGCAGGACAGCATGCCGCACGGCGTGCTGGGCTTGAACGCCGGCATGGTCAACGAATACCTGCACTTCATCGCCAACCGCCGCTGCGCGCAAATTGGCTTGTCCGAACTCTGGCCCGGCACGGAAAATCCGTTCCCGTGGATGAGCGAGATGGTGGATTTGAACAAGGAGAAAAACTTCTTCGAGACGCGCGTGACCGAGTATCAGACTGGCGGGACGTTGAGTTGGGATTAGGTTCGAAAGAGACTGGTGCGTTAGGCCTGAGACAAAACTAAATGGCTCAAGCGCAAGCTAATCAACAATCGAAAGTCCTCGTGATCGTGCGCGGCGGCGTCGCTGAGGTATACGCTGAGCCTGGAACCGATGTGTGTCTGGTCGATTATTATTGCAACAGCTGTGCGCATGACTTTGAACTAAAAAGCAAGAAAGGAAGACGTGGAGGAAAGATCGTAGATGGCGCTTTTTTAACCATGACGGCGCGAATCGATGACGGGACACAGCCTAACCTGCTACTGCTTGCCTACGAATCACAACTATTACGTGCAAAGTCTGGCGCTGATCCCACGAGTATTCTTGGTTAGAGATCATCGAGAGGCGGAAACCTCTGGCGCCGACAGCTCAACGCGCCGGCTGGATAGGATGCAATATCTGCATAGGGATAATTCCCTTCGAAGGCCGCATATTTTACATACGCGACACAAAACTGATTTCACAGCAGGAAGTAATTAACCAGGGGGCAAAAAGCCGTTTCCCTGGAAGATTCGATCCTGCGTCTAGAGGCTGGATAGTTTCAGTCATGGAATGTGTGGAAAAACGTGGAAAGAAGGAGTTCTCCCTTCGCGAGATGTATGAGTTTGAGGGAAGCTTACAGAGGAGATTCCCAGGAAATCGGCACATAGGACCGAAAATCAGACAGCATCTGCAAGTCTTGCGCGATAAGCGATGGCTTTCGTTTCTTGGAAATGGTCGCTATAAGCTGGAGCAATAAAAATCGCCGTATCACAAAAATGGAGCCATGAAAGCTCGCGGGCTTTAAGTCGTCCTGTACACCGATCACGGTCGGCACACACACCACGGCATGCACGCCGCCGATTACGCCGCCCGTTCAAACGCAGATCGTAGGGCGCTGAAGCAGATGTACCCACTACATCCATTGAGCCAACTCCCCGCAGTTTGGCCACTCCATACTGGGGATTGCTGCGTTTGTCACATTCCGGCGGCGTTCTCTTGCGCACGCATCCCGCCGGCGCTATGAAGGCACCAAGGCTTGAGTGAACGCCGCATAGCGATCGCGGAGCGAACTCGGAGCGAAAAGTTCACGCACAAGGAGCTTGCCGTGGAAAGACTGATCACAGACTTCTGTTTTCTGCCCGCCTATCAGGACGTATTTACTGGCGAAACTCATCTGCCGCTGGGCGCCGACGGTGGGGTGTCCTCTACGCACACTTTGCATGGTCTTCCGGATACGTGGGTGCTTTCGCTGGACGATGAGGGCCGGCCGTTGGTGCTGAAGGCGCATATCACCGCCGGCTTCATGTGCAGTGGACGCTTTTACACACCCGATGAGCTGGCAAGCATTTCTTACGATGGCTGAGTCTTCCCTGACCAGCGCAGCGCCATCATCTCATTGACGCAAGAATCCCTTTGACACCCGGTATCCGGGCGTTCCGGCGCGCATGCCGCTTCGATGCTAGAATCGCCAAACCCGCACGACTTGTATTGAATAAAGATCGGGTTGAATAACGAACGAATATTACAGAGAAAAGAACCATGCTTACCGGAGTTGTCATCTATCGTGTCATCATCGGCGCCCTGGTTGCTTCTACCGCGATGACCGGATGGACCGCCTATTATTTCGAAGTCGATGCAGCGCGGCGACATCGGCAAAAGTCCGCGGTGATGGAAACTCAACTCACCAAACAGATCACGGCGCTTCAGCGGCGTAGCGATACCGTGCGCCAGGCGTGCGACGCGCGGCAAAAAGCCGCATCGGAACCAGACGCCGCCGACAGTCGCACGGAAACTCAGCTCGTCACCAGACTCGCGGAGCGCGACGATCTGAATTCGCGCGTGGACACGGCGCGCACCGACCAGACGCGAATAGCCGAAGAGTTGCAAGCCATGCTTAGCGAGCGTGACCGGCTGGCCGCGCAACTGGATTCAGCGAAGGGCGCGCAGGCCGAATTGCGCACCGCACTCAAGGCTAACAAGGCCCGGATCAATGCGGCAGTCGCCGAACTCGAAGGCTCGCAACGACAACGTGCGACCCTGCAAGAACGCCAGCAGCGCTTGCGTACGCGTCTGGATGCGGCCATCGAGAAACAATCGAAATTGCGCGCGCGCCTGCAGGCGACCAAAAAGCGTATCGATGCCAAGCAATTGGAACTGCGGGCCGCGAAGGAGAAGCTCGATAAACTGCAATCTAACCTGAGCGACGCGACCGGCCGGATTGCGCGACTGACCACGGCGGTCGATCGCGCAGAACAGGCACGGCAACAGGAAATCGAGCGATTCGAGCAACTCAAGATCGCGCTCGAGAACAAGCTCCGCAGTCAGGAAATCACGATCGAACGCCTGCGCAACGACCGCACGCTAATCCGTGTGGGCGGGGACATTTTGTTTAGTCTCGGTTCCGCCGAACTCAAGCCCAATGGCGCCGAGGCGCTGCGCCTGATCGCCGAGGCGCTGAAGGAATTTCCCGGCCGCCAAGTCAGTCTTGAGGGTCATACCGATAACCTGACGATCGGCGGCGCTTTAAGCGAAATCTATCCCAGCAACTGGGAGCTGTCCGCCGCGCGCGGCGCGCGAGCCGCCCGCTTCCTGCAAACCGAAGCCGGCATCGACCCGCGCCGCCTGCGCGTGGTGGGCTACAGCGAGTATCGGCCGGTAGCGCCCAACGACGAACCTGGCCGGCGTGCGCGCAATCGTCGCATCGAGATCATGCTGCTGCCGCGCGCGAAGAACGTTTCGGTCAAGCAGGCTGAACTTCCGCATACGCCCTGATAAGAGACCCAACAAGCGGACTAGACGTCTTGCGGCCAGGGCGCGAGAGCGATTCACACCGGCACAGCGAAGCCCGGCGCCGAACAACCCCGACGGCGCGAAGAAGACACGCGACGGCCTTTGGGACCATCACCAAATTTCTACCCGTGCGCTGGGCTTGGAATTCGATACCGTGCGCGAATGTTAGAATCCTGACATGAACAGCCAGTTTATCGTGCGTATGGGGATTGCCGCGGTGGTGCTGCTGGCGCTGGCAATCCTGCTGGTGCTGTTCCTGCTGGCGTCCGACCTCGCGTTTACCGTGCGCGATCAACTGACTGAGGCCCCGCACTGGGTAGGCCTCACGTACGTCGCCGTGCTTGCGATATTTCTGATCGTTAGTGCGATTGTCATCTGGCGATTGCTCGCACCATCCGGCCACAAGAAGGTGATGCCCGCGCCGCTGGACGAGAACAAGCTGCGCACAGACATCGATAGGCATGCGGCGAGCGGCATCGATGTCACCGGCTCCCGCACCGAATTGCAGGAACTGGATCGCCGTCGCTCGGACGGTCAGGTTTATATCGCGCTTTACGGCGAGATCAGCAGTGGCAAGACCTCGCTGATCCGCGCGCTGGTCCCCAAAGCGCGCGCGGAAGAGCAAGCGCTGGTTGACGTGCGCGGCGGCACGACCCGGTCGGTGCGCCGCTACACCTGGCGCACACAAGGCGGCGATGAGTTAATTCTCGCCGACGTTCCCGGCTTCAACGAGGCCGGCAACCGCGCCCCGCAAACCGCGCACGAGGAAGCCGTGCGCGCTCATCTGGTCGTGTATGTGTGCGATGGCGATATCACGCGCAATCAGTGGCAGGACCTGGAAGCGCTGCAACGCTACGGCAAGCCGATGGTCGTCGCTCTCAACAAGGGCGACCGCTATCAACCCCAAGACCTGGCACAGATTCAGGCACGTATCCGCGAACGCGTTTCCGCCGACGCGCCGCTGGTGGTCGTGCAGGCCGGCGGCAATGAAGAGATAGTGCGCGTGTTGTCCGATGGTCGCGAGGAAACCGCGGTGCGCGAGCGCGCCGTGGACGTCGAATCGCTGGTGGTGGCGTTGCAGAACCTGCTGATCGAGCGCCAGGAACTGCTGGGCCCGCTGCGCGACAACGCCATCATTCTGCTGGCGGCGGGCAAGCTCGAGCACAACTTGAGTGATTTTCGACGCCGCACGGCCGATGCGCTGGTCGAGCGCTACACCCGCCGGGCGGTGGTGGGCGGGCTCGCGGCGTTTGCGCCCGGCGCGGACATCATCATTCAGGGCGCGCTGGCGACCAGCTTCGTGCGCGCCCTGTGCGAGTTGTACGAGATTCCGGTGCGCACAGTCGATCTGGACAAGTTTCTCAAGTCTATCAAAAGTCGCGTCGGCCGCTCGCTGCCGCTGATTCTGGCAATTGCCGGCAACGCGCTCAAAGCCTTTCCGGGGCTGGGCACGGTAGTCGGCGGCCTCACACACGCGGTCGCCTATGGCCTGTTGTTTCAGAGCCTGGGGCGAGCGCTGGTCGAAAGTTTGAGCACCAGCGGCGCGCTGGATACGCGCGCCACTACCAAAGCGTTCGAGGAGAAACTGCGTGAAAATCTGGCAACGCGTGCGCGAGAGCTTGCCGTTCTCGCCCTCGCGGAAAAGAGACGCGATACAAGCAGTAGCTCCTGACGCACCGGCCGACGAGTCGCTCGGCGACGCGCTCGAAAAGGTCAGGGAGAGCCTGCACATGCTGCTGGACGACCCCAACGTCCCGGCAGCAGTGCGCGCGCAACTGGCGCCCGAGTACGAAGATCTGGAGACCATGCTCGACAAGCTCGAACACGGCGATATCCACATCGCGGCATTTGGACGCGTAGGCGTGGGCAAGTCTTCGCTGTTGAATGCACTACTGGGCGAGCACCGCTTTTACGTCAGCGCGCTGCACGGCGCGACGCAACGGGCGGAGACGGCGACGTGGCGGCAGAACGCGCAAAGCAACGTGGTGCTGTACGACACGCCCGGCATCGACGAGATCGGCGGCGAAGATCGCGAGCGCCAGGCCAGCGACGTCGCGCGGCGGAGCGATCTGGTGTTATTCGTGGTGGACGGCGACATAACCGACACGGAACTGCGCGCCCTGCGGGGTCTCGCCGGCGAGAACCGGCCGCTCTTGCTGGTGCTCAACAAGGCTGACCGCTACACCGCGCCCGAACGCGAGCTGCTAGTGCGTCACATTACCGAGCGCACGCACGGGCTGGTCGATTCGGCCAACGTGGTCACCAGCGCCGCTTCGCCCGGCGAGCGCATTTACGTCGAGCGCGACGCCGTGGGCGGCGAGCGCGAGGTGCGACGCCGCCCGGCCGCGGACATAATTCACCTTCAGGAACATCTGTGGGCAATTCTGGAGCGCGAGGGCAAGACGCTCGCCGCGATCAACGCCGGCCTGTTCGCGGGACACTTGAGCGACCAGGTCGCCGCACGCATCACCGAGGTCAAGCAGGCGCTGGCGCAACGGGTGATCAATAATTACTGCCTGGGCAAAGGTCTGGCGGTGGCGTTCAACCCCGTGCCCGTCGCCGACCTGGTGGCCGCCGCCGCGCTGGACATGGCGCTGGTGATTCACTTGAGTCGCGTGTACGGGTTGCCCGTGACACGCCGCGAGGCCGGCAACCTGATTCAGGTCATAATGACGCAGATCGCCGCGCTCATGGGCGCGGTGTGGGCGGTGAATCTGCTGTCTTCGGCGCTCAAGCTCTCCAGCGCCGGGCTGACGACGTTGCTGACCGCCAGCGCGCAAGGCGCGGTAGCGTATTACGGGACGTACGTCGTCGGGCGCAGTGCGGCGCGCTATTTCGCGCACGGCAAATCCTGGGGCAAAGGCGGCGCCAAGCGCGCGGTGCAAGAAGTGCTGGATGGCATCGATCGCGATTCCGTGCTCAAACAGGCGCGCGACGACATTCGCGCGCGGCTGCGCGCGACACAAACCGGCTAATGTCGTGCCCCACAAATAATTTCCTTGTTTTTAAGCCGTCATTCCGGCCGGCCAAGACCGGGCCGAGTAATCCATTGGTAGGGACGTCTGTTTCACTGGATTCGCGCCTGCGCGGGCATAACGGATAGTGGTGAAATTAATGAATGGAGCGGCGCTCTGGAGATAAAACAGCAGGCGCGAGATTTGAATCCGACGCGTGGCGATCACAACTCGCTTGCATGCGATGCGTATGCGCGTCTCACGACGCACCCCAACCCTGGCGTCGGCGCCATGGGATGCGCGCGATGACGACACCCAATAACACGCTGCCGAGCGTTACGGCCACGCCTGTCACGAACCAGTCGCGCAGCGCCTGCACCTTCAGCGCGTCGTTTTCGTCCATCAACGCCCGCACGGTCTCGCGCTCGGTACGCAGTGCGCGCTCCAGTCGCTGGTTGTCGGCTTGCGTGGCGCGCGGTCTGGCGGTGCGTTTGCGCAATGCGTTCAACGTCGCGTCGAGCGCGCCCGCAGAGCGCGTCAGTTGTGAATTACGCCGCTGCAGATCCTCGACGCGGGCGTGTAGTTGTCGCACATCCTGGCGGCTTTGTTTCAGTGCGGCCTCCCGGTCTTCGAAGCGCTTTTCCGCGGCGGCAAGCCGGGCACGGCCGCTGGGGACGTGCATCAGATCCTCCATGCGCACCCAGCCTTCCGATCCCTGCGCTCTTACGAGGGTAAATCCGCGGACGCCCTTTTGCAGCACTTCGACTGGCGTGCCGCTGGCGACCAGGGTGACGATGCGGGAGTCTTCGCGGGGCTCTTCGCGCACCGCCGCCTGAAATTCGTCGCTGATGTAAAGCGTCGTCTGCGCCCCCGCAGGCAAGCTGAGCGCCAGCAGCCACAGCGTCGCAACCAGACCGCGGATATTGCGGCGCATGATGGTCATTATCCCTCCCCTGCGAGCCTTCTGGCCTGCGTGCGCGTACCGGTCGCGAGTGTCACGCGCTCATCGGTATGCGGGATCAAACTGCGCGAACCACTGACCGAAGCCGTCGGACGCACCGCGATCGTAGTACATATTGCGCAGTGCAAGGCCGCCCGTTGTGCCCAGCGGCGCGCCCGCGATCATGCTGTGAAACCGCTCTCCGCCCAGCAGTCGATGAGAGATCGTGAGATATAACCGCGCCAGGCGTCGCGCCCGCAGCATGGTCTCCAGCATGCGCGGCCCGGCGATCAGGTACAGGCAGCGGTAGCCGAGACGGCCCAGCGCGTCCACCAGCGGTGCGCCCTCCACCGCCTGATCCGCGCCTGCGAAAATCACCTTACAACCCTGCGCTTGCAGCGCCCGCGCGCGCGCGGGGTCGGCCGCCTGGCCGGTTGCGACGTACAAGGTCTGCCCGTGCGCCGCAATCGAGTCCGGCACGGTAAAATTCAGGCTGGCGCTGGCGACCACCACTGCCGGCTGTATCGACAATCCATTATCCAAGCGCCATTCGAGCAAATCGCCGCCGGCTTCCACCTGCAGAATATTGCCCAGACGGCCCAGGCGAAGCGCGCGTAGATAACCTGTGTGCGTGATCAAACAATCGGCCTGCGCGTGCAGCTCCTGGAACAGACGGAAATCGTTGCCGTCGCTTAAACCATCGGGCAGATATGATTCACCGCTGCCGGCATCGATCAGCGCGATCCGCCCGTCCAGACTGGACACGAAATTTGCGTATACGAACGGCTTGTCCGCGCTGCCCAGTTCGAACAGGCGCTGCCGCAGGTAAAGCCCCTTCAAGGCTTGTTCCGGGCCTGGATCGGGATACAGCGGTAAAATTTTCGCGGTCATGCGCGTGCGATTATAAACTTTCGAAGCGCGCAACGATGCGAGGTTCTCTGATTCGAGTGTGAACGGCGCGCGTCACACGTCAACTTGAACACCGCCGTCGCCGGTCACCCACGCCACGGGCATATGCGACGTGTTGTGGGCGAAACCGGCGCGACTGTGGTTGTCGATGACGATCAGACCAGCTTCGCTGGACGTGCGGCAGACGAATAATTCCATCGCGGCTTTAGCGGCCTGCGTGGCGTCAACACCTGATGCTAAGCGATCGACCGCCCATTTCGCCAGCACCACGCGGATGATGTCCTCGCCGATGCCGGTGCACGATACACCGCCGACGTCGCTGGCGTAGGTACCGCTGCCGATCTGTGGCGAATCGCCGACGCGGCCCGGCAGCATGCCGGAAATGCCGCCGGTGGAGGTGCCCGCGGCAAAGCGTCCTTGCGCATCCCGCGCCACGCAGCCGACCGTGCCGTGTTTCGCTTCCCAGCGCTTGAGCCGGCGCTCGGTGATCAATTCGGACGGATCGCAGACCGGTACGCCCTGATCGCGCGCGAAGCGCTCCGCGCCGGCAGCCACCAGAAGCACGTGCCGGCCATCCTCCAGCACCATGCGGGCGAGCTGGATGGGATTGCGCACGCGCTCCACCGCCGCCACCGCGCCGGCCCGCAAGTCCTCGCCGTTCATGATCGAGGCGTCCAACTGCACCACCCCGTCGGCATTGAGCGCCGCGCCCGTCCCGGCGTTGAAGACGGGATTATTCTCCAGACAGGTGACCGCGGCGACTACCGCATCCAGCGCCGCGCCGCCATTTTTTAGCACGTCCCAGCCAGCCATCGCCGCTTCACGGCAACCCGCGCGCGCGGGCTCTACATGTTTTTCGCGCAACGGGCCCGCGCCGCCGTGCACGATGATCGATGCTGTTTGCATGGGTTTGACGCCGGTCCAAAAGGCGTCATTGTACGAACTCGTGCGCGCCACGGCACCTGTTTCCCCGCCGTGGCTGAACATGGGCGGCTACGACTCTATACTAGCCCCTACACATCCAGACCTATTCTCATGCAAATCGCAGAGACACAAATGAAAGATGCCGCCATCGCCAGGGTCGCGCTGGCCGCGCGCAGCCGCTTGACCGGCGCGCAGGCGACCGCCGCCGAGCGTTTTGCGCGCGCCTATTTCGGCGGCGTGGCGGCCGAGGATCTGGCCGGCAAGACGCCCGAAGACCTTTACGGCGCCGTGCTTGCCCACTGGCAACTGGCGCAGCGGCGGCAACAGGGGACACCCAACATCCGCGTCTACAACCCGAGCGCGGCGGAGCACGGCTGGCGCAGCCCGCACACCGTGGTCGAGATCGTCACTGACGATATGCCCTTCCTGGTGGACTCAGTCAGTATGGAACTGAACCGGCACGGCCTCACCATCCATCTCAGTATTCATCCGGTCATGCGCATGCGGCGCGATTCCCACGGCGAACTGATCGATGTGATTGCCGCCAGGGTCGATGGGGACACACAGGCCGAAGCGATCATGCATTTCGAGGTGGACCAGGAGACCGACGCCGCCGCGCTGACAGGACTTCGCGCCCATCTGGAACGGGTCTTGAGTGACGTGCGCGCGGTGGTGGAAGACTGGATCAAGATGCGCGCCCGCCTCTACGACGTGATGTCCGCGCTGGAGACACAGACCCAGCCGGTGCCGGACGAGGAGCTCACCGAAACTCTGGCCTTGCTGCGCTGGATCGACAATCACCACTTCACCTTCATCGGCTTTCGTACCTTCGATCTGGTCACGCAGGACGACCAGCTGACGCTGCGCGTCGCGCCGGGGTCGGGCCTGGGCGTCTTTCGCGACTGCAAGGACGAGCCGATCCCGATCCCGCCGCATCTGCATGACGCGGCGCGGGCTAAGGAATTGCTGATTATCACCAAATCCACCGCGCGCTCCACCGTGCATCGCCCGGCGCATCTTGATCACGTCGGCATCAAGCGCTTCGACGTCGATGGGCGCGTGATCGGCGAATGGCGTTTTCAGGGCCTTTACTCCTATCTGGCCTACAGCACCCGTCCCAGCGAGATCCCGCTGCTAAAGCGCAAGGTCGCGAGAGTGCTGGAGCGCGCCGACCTCGAACCCAACAGTCACGCCGGCAAAGCTTTGCGCAACATCCTCGACCAACTGCCGCGCGACGAGATGTTTCAGGCCGCGGAGGACGAATTGTTCGACATCGCCGTCGGCATACTGCATTTACAGGAGCGCGGACGGCTGAAGCTGTTCCTGCGCCGCGATATTTACGGGCGCTTTGTGAGCGCGCTGGTGTACGCGCCGCGCGACCGTTACAACACCACTTTGCGCCTCAGGTTCCAAGAGATCCTGATGGAAGCGTTCGAGGGCCTGAGTTCGGAATTCAACGTGCAGTTCTCCGACTCCGTGCTGGCGCGCGTCTATTTCATCATCCGCACGCCGCTGAACAGCACGGTGGAAGTCGCCGCGGCCGAGCTTGAAGCGCGCATGGCCAGCGCCATGCTGGCGTGGGAGGACCAGCTGCTCGCGGTCTTTTACGATCACCTCGGCGAAGCGCAGGGCAAACATCTCTGGCAGCGCTATCGGGATGCATTTCCGACGTCTTACCGGGAAGACTTTTCCGCGCTCGCGGCGTTCCGGGACATCGAGGGGCTGCAGAGCATTTTGGAAAGCCGGCACTTGACAGCGCATTTGTATCGTCTCAGATACGCTGCGAACAACATGTTGCGTTTCAAGGTGTTCGGCCGCCACGCGCCACTAGCACTGTCCGACGTACTGCCCATCCTGGAACGCATGGGGCTGCGCGTGCTCGCCGCACGACCTTACGAGATCCATCCGCGCGACGCGCAACCCTGCTGGATTCTCGATTTCGAAATGACCACGGCGCCCGGCCTGAACGTGGAAGTGCTGGAAGTGAGGGATATCTTTCAGGACACGTTCAC
>JACCYU010000221.1 GCA_013696315.1 Gammaproteobacteria bacterium
AATACCGTATCATGATGTGCCAAGGCCTGTTCTCCTGCTTGTTTTTCAATGAGTTGTGGAAATTTCATTGTAACAAAACAAGCGGCGTTCAGGCCTTTCTTTTGCCAAAGTTATGAGACAACAGTGACTTATAGTGTATCTCTTGCTTTGTGCAAGCGCGGCGCAGCGCGACCTGATGACCGTTCGAATCTCAGTCGCGGCGGAGTGCTCCGCGAGGTTCGGGCGCGGGCACCTTACCGGGAGACAAGTGACTTGGGACAGAGGAGTAGCGCGGCATGCTGGTCTCCTTGGCATTTTGGGAGATCAGTATCACTCGATGGTGTGTCAAAACATGTCGCGACGAGCGGTGTACGTCAGGCTGCTGTCAATTACCTGCTGATGGGTGGGCGCCACATGCTTCAGCATTTCGATTACCGGGGGGTTAGAACGCCCTGCCAGACTCCGCAGGCAGTTCATGACGTTTGTGGAGTTACATGCTGTGACGTGGCTGACCCCGGCGGGTCGCTGCCCGTTACGCGGCCGTTCTTCCGTGGAATGCTGAATTTATGCGGCGGCGCCCTTGACATGCCGCGCCGTGAGCGTTATTGTGCAATGCAACAAACACACGGGAGAGGCCAGATGGTTTCTTCCGAACCCATACCCAGGAGGTATAACCTTATGGCAACTAATGACAATGTTACGCAACTGACCGACCAGGCGCAGGATATCGGTCGTTCCATGTTCGGCGCATTTCAGGGCATAGCAGAAGTGCAGACAAACATGCTGCAACGCCTTGGCGGCATTCAGCAGAATCTTATCCAGCAGGCGTTCGATGCCTCAAACGATCAGCTGCAGGTGATGAGCAAGCTGAGCGATCCGCGTGAATTTGGGTCCGCGCAGGCTGAACTGGTCAAGACGCACGGCCAGCGGTACGCCGACAGCATCAAGGAAGCTATCAATGTGACCGTCGAAGGCTGGCAAGAAGTCGGCAAACGTGTGGAGTCCACCACGCGCGATTTTAAGAACAAGGTCGAGCGTGCTTCGTCCAAGAAAGTTGCGTAAGTAAGGATAGACCCAGGTTGCGATGAGCCGCATCGGAGCCTAAAGCGCAACTCAATGTCGAGCCGGCAGAAAGCGGCTGCGACAGAGACCACGGAAGGTCTGATACTGAAAGCCCCGCTCACGCGGGGCTTTTTTATTGTCTGGAATTCGCAGGATACACTCGCATATTGCCAAATTTCTCGAACCGGTCGTAGCGTACGGTAGCGATCTGGTCGTGATTAGCGACACTGTCCCATTACCGGTCTGCGTGGCGCTGGTGTAAACTCGCACTTGAGAGGCCAGCGTATCGCCGAAAATCCGGCGTACGCGGTCACGGTGGCGCGCTGGGGCTTGAATACTTCAAGCGGATACGCATGAAAAAATTAATGTATGTCGTGCTGGCGGGGCTGGCTATGGCAATCAGCCCGCCAACGTTCGGGAAGAATCGTGCGATTGAAATCGCAATCAACGGCATTGGCCCGCCGGCCGATGTGGCTGCTGTGGACACAGTCCGACAAGTCATAGGCCACGCTGTAGGCAATGGCGTGATTGACCGGTTTATCGTGACGGGCTATGCGATTGAGGGCGGCTTTTCCGCCTGCGCTCAGGTGGCGCCCATCGTAGAATCAGACGAACTCACGGCGCTGGTGCGACAGTTGCAATCCGTTCATCCCAAGCCGGGGACGACGGCCTACTGGGTGGCGCCCACGGCGAGCTGCGACGCAGATGACCAGGTCGCATGTACGCAGGAGGCTAAATCGTGTCCGGATGGTTCGTACGTCGGCCGCCAGCCACCGACGTGCGAGTTCGCCCCGTGTCCGTGAATGATGCGTGAGCGATTACGATAGGGGCGGCCCGTCCGCGGCCGCCCATGGCGTCGCGGACGCGCCGCGGACGGGCTTTGTCTGCTATTGCCTAGTTGTTCAATCCCAGGGTGTCATGGTATAAGCGATTTTAGCATCGATAAGGAGGCACTATGGGACAGGTTTTACACGGC
>JACCYU010000222.1 GCA_013696315.1 Gammaproteobacteria bacterium
ATAACTTCGCCAAGCGCCTGAAGACACTCAAAGGCCTCACGCCCTACGAGTACATCTGCAAAATATGGACACAACAACCCGATCGATTCAAACTCGATCCAACCCACCATATGCCGGGACTAAACAGTTAGGCGGGGTTGTGTCGTTGTAAGTTGCGCGAATACTGGTATCGTAATGCGAATCTGATTTGACCAGTCACTCCTGCCCACATTGTCATGCCAATCAGCAACAGCGACCGGAAATTTACAACCGCGGATCTCTACGACGAGCATAGCGATGATCTACAGGTTGTGGAGCCCGTTTTCAGAGATTTTGGAGGTTGCCTCGCGTTTCACGGCGAGGTCCACACGGTGAAATGTTTTGAGGACAATAGCCTGGTTCGCGAAGCACTTGTAACCAGCGGTCATAACAGGGTGCTGATTGTCGATGGAGGCGGCTCGTTGCGCTGCGCGCTCCTGGGCGATCAACTGGCCGCGCTCGCCGAAAAAAATGATTGGGCGGGCGTGATCGTGAACGGTTGCGTACGCGATTCCATTGCCCTGTCCAACGCCTCGATTGGCGTAAAGGCGCTGGCCTGCAACCCTCGCAAAAGCGTCAAGCTCGGCGCCGGTGAACGCGATATCCCGGTGCGCTTCGCGGACGTAACGTTCACGCCCTCGAATTACGTATACGCCGACGAGGATGGCATCGTTGTCTCATCGCGCGCGCTGTTTTAAACGCCGGTGGTTTACTACATCGTCAGTGTCAACCGTACACTGGAGCCGCCGGATCGTGGCTGAATTCTCTCCTGTCTATTCACATCATGTCTAGTCCGAATCACGAGACCATGACTGGTGGTATAACGTGTATCGATACCGGTTACTATCGACCGAGGATGGCCGCTTGCTATTTGATGGAACACAATGGTCAGGCGGCATTTATCGATAGCGGCACCGCCCACTCCGTTCCGCGCTTGCTTAAGCTTCTGGATCATAAACAAATCGCGCGTCGCGATGTCGCCTACGTGATGCCGACCCATGTACACCTGGACCACGCGGGCGGTGCGGGCGAACTTATGCATCATCTGCCGGAAGCCAGGCTTGTGGTGCATCCGCGCGGCGCGCGCCATATGATCGACCCAGGCAAATTGATCGCGGGCGCCACGGCCGTTTATGGGGAAACGACGTTCAGGGAAAATTTCGGGACGCTTCGGCCGGTTCCCGAACACAGGATAATCCTGGCGGAAGATGGCCTGGAGCTGGACTTGAGTGGCCGCCGTCTCTTGTTCATGGACACGCCAGGACATGCACGCCATCACTACAGTATTTTTGATGAATCCACCCGCGGCTTTTTTGCCGGCGATGTTTTTGGACTTTCCTATCGCGAAAGTGACGGGCCCAACGGTGCGTTTGTATTTCCGACCACCACGCCCGTCCAATTCGACCCCAGTGCCTGGCGCGACTCGCTTGACCGGCTGTTACGCTATCGGCCCGACCGCGTGTATATGGCGCATTACGGAATGGTCACCGCCGTTGAGTCGCTGGCAAATGATCTGCGCCGCAGGATCGGGCAACTAGCGGAGCTTGCTGAAAGCAGCAGCGCACGCAACTTGACAGCGGAGCAGGATCGACACCAGCATCTCGTCGCGGAAATCGAGGGGTTTCTGCTGAGCGAACTCACAACCGCCGGTGTCCCGCTGGATCGTAGTGAGGCGCTCGCACTCTTCAACCTGGATATCGAGCTTAACGCGCAAGGCCTGAGCGTCTGGCTGGATCGGGATTAGTCATACCATTGACGCGCGTGCTTTCCGGCGAAGTCTCGCCCAGGCGCAAGCTACCTTGCGCAGGTCCTGAGCATGGGATTGCAGTGAGAAGTTGATCTACTGAAATTTCTCATATAGAGCCCGCGGCCATGGTCCGGGGCTTGTCGATCGCCAGGGGACGCGCTATCGCCAGTCTGTAAGAAGCGCGTCTGGTGCTGCCCATGGTCAGAAACTCCATTAGCTCGAGCCCGGACTCCTCCAGCACGCTCAGAAAATCCGCTTCATAAGTCACGCGTCCAAAGTGGATACTTGTGACCCGGTGCAGCATCGGCTTGACCTTTTCGATCAATGCCGATTTCCCATGGTGAAATGTCTGTGTAAAAAAGACCCAGCCACCCGGCGCCAGCAGCGAGAGCACGTGCCGGATTGCGCCGACCGGATCGGGCAGCAACATGAAGCTGGCGCTGAAGTACACCGCGTCGTAAGGACCGCCCTGATGATCGTAGACGGAGGTCAGTCTGGGGATCACGTTATCGCTCAGCCCCGCGCGGCGGAGCACCTTCTCGCAATACGCCAGATAGTCGCGGTCTATGTCCAATCCTACGATCCGGATGTTCTTTTGCCGCACCAGGTCGGCGCTGCGGGCAACGGCGCTACCCGTTCCAATACCCACGTCGAGCACGGACGCCCCTTGCGGGAGACGCCTCAGAACCTGCTGATACCAGCCGGCCGTGAGCCCCATCAATACCCGATCGTAAACCCAGGCACGCAGGGCGCCCGTAGCGCGTTCGTGTTTGGCGCCATGCGCGGACGGGACGTTGGCAGCCTGTAGGTTGAGGTGGCTGTGGTTGGATGCGAGTTCAGGTTTTGGCATTGCTCTGCAACTATGGTGGGGTGACTTTGTCCAGCTTCGGAGAACCACACTGGATTCATGCAAGATCGAACTGTACGGGCGACCAAAGATTAAGTAAAGCCTGCCTGTCAATAATGCCACAATGCATTGAGCGAACAACTATTTGCCTTAAAAACGATGGCGCTACACGCCTTTGTTGACGACCCTTTGATGACGAATATGGGTCGGAGCGTCGGCACCGATCAGGTCAGGTAACCGTTTCTGGATAAATAGGCCACCACTTCCTCGACGCAGTCGCCCACTGACCCCGCGCCCGTTTCGAGCACGAGTTCGGGATTGAGGGGCTCCTCGTAAGGCGAAGATATGCCCGTAAATTCCTTGATCTCGCCTCGGCGCGCGCGCTTGTAGAGGCCTTTGACATCGCGTCGCTCACAGACTTCCAGTGAACAACAACAATAAATCTCAATGAAGTCGCCGGGAGCCACAAGCTCGCGCACCTTCTGCCGATCGGAGCGATAAGGTGAAATAAACGCCGTCAATCCGATCACGCCCGCTTCGACGAATAGTTTTGCCATCTCGCCCACACGGCGAATGTTCTCCTTGCGCGCTTCTTCCGAGAAACTCAAGTCAGAGCACAGACCATGTCGCACGTTGTCGCCATCGAACACAAACGTGTGCCGGCCTTGCTCATGCAGCGCCTCCTCAACCGCGTGCGCGACCGTTGATTTGCCAGCGCCGGACAGGCCGGTGAACCAGAGCACCACCGATTTGTGTCCATTCTGCTGCTGCCGCCTCGCGCGCGTAACGGTCGCGTGATGCCAGACTGTATTAGGGCTTTTCTTAACTGCCTTGGCTGTGGGATTGTCAGTCATGAGCTTAACTTTTGAGTATCGAGCAGTGCGCCGGGCTGCCAGACTCGCAGTCTAAAATAACCCTCGCACCGCCAGCACGCCTGTCGTCGCCAGGGACGATAAGGTCAGAAGATTCCATCGCTCTCGCTTCTCGATAATCAGCAATTCGCACGCGTAAAGCAGAATGATAACCTCAAAAACAAACAGGCTGATTTGTCTTTCCACCTGCTGAGATTGCGCCACCACCAGGCTGGTAACGACAATCAGCATCATCAGGTAATCCATGGCGGTGGTGGTGAATTCGAATTCCCGCCGGCGCGGCGAATACTTGATCGCGGTCCCTATGGCGAATGCGAGCGCCACCAGAAACAGCAGTTTGACGAGGTCCAGCCACATCACGTCGTGCGGTGGGTAATTATAACTGAGATAAACCACAAAGGTCGCAACGACGTATATCAATGCCCTGAGCATGATGGAACGCAAGGTGCTGCTCAGCGACGACTCGACGAGCAGCAACACGAAGATGCCGGCTGAGGCAAACCCAAAGTCGCGCGGCACGTTGCTGATCAACAGGCTGGTGACTACCAGATAAATGGGCAGGCCAAGTTCGATGAACCGCCGTGGCGTTGTCACCAGCAACTTCATGCGCAGGTATGAAATCGCGCCGCTTAGCGCTCCTTCCGTATTGTTGCGATGAACGACATAGCGATGCTGCTCGGCGTAAGCGAGGGAACCGAAGATCAGCACGCAGGCCGCGACGTAAATGGTAAACAGCAGCCAGTCAGGCTGATAACGCAAGAAAATTCCGCTCACCACGAACAATGTCTGGATGGAGTAAATGATGACGACAGATTCCTCGTGCACGAACCCTAAGTCCAGCAAGCGATGATGAAGGTGATTCTTGGTGGCCAGGAACCAGTTCATGCGCTCGCTCATGCGTTTGCCCAGCACCATTATAATGTCCGCGATGGGCAGACCGAGCAGCAGCAGAACCACGGCCGGACTTAGCGACGTGTCAATCTGCTGAGTCAGCAGCACGGCCAGAAAACCCAGTGTAAATCCCAGAAACTGACTGCCGCCGTCCCCCATGAATACGATCGCCGGATGGGTGTTATAGCGCAGAAATCCGAAGCCACCACCCATGGCCGCCAGCGCGATCAACAGGATCAGATCGCTGTCCGCCAGATAACCGAGGAACGCCAGTGAGGCCAGACTCAGCAAGGCTTCGCCACCCGCCAGGCCATCCAGTCCGTCGGAATGATTAATGGCGTTGATCATGCCCAGCAATGCGAAAATCGCAAACGGCATGCCGATCGCGGCAGGAATTGAATCCATGCCGAACAAAGGCAGATGCGAAACGTAAACACCGCCGTAGGTAACGACCGGCACGACCGCGAGCAGCTGCCCGATGAATTTCGTGTAGTGCCCCAGCTCGCGGCGATCGTCCGTGGAGCCGAATGCAAACAGAACCACGACCCCAAAGATATAAGCCTGCAGAAGCGGCGTGAGTGGAACCAGAATGATGATCGGCAGCAACGCGCCGAGCACAATGCCCCAGCCGCCCACACGCGGCACGGGCTTCGCATGCACTTTACGCGCGTCGGGGTGGTCGATCATGCCCAGCCACGGCGCGAGGCGCATCATCACCGGGATGACAGCCAGGCTGACCGCGGTGGCTGTCACCATTGCGAACAGATAATTCATGACCTGTTTTAAGCGACTCCCTGACGTGCCCGACCATTCCGTCGTGGTGCGATCATACGCAGTCCGCGACGCGGGCGGTGTGGTTAATTCGAATGCGCGCTCTTACAAGGCCACGGATTAGTGCCGATGTAAGGCCGCCCAAACCTCACGCGGCAGCGGGTCTTTTCCCTTCCCGGAAAAGCGCGTCATAGGCTTCCAGGAGCCTTGGCGCCTCGTAGTGCCAAGAGAGTTCGTTTTCGACTCGATGACGCCCGTCCTTACCCATTGCCCGCCTGAGTTCCGAGTCGTCCAGCAGCGCAAGAATTTTCTCTGCGAAGTCGAGGGCATCGTTTCTGGCCGCGTACAGCGAGGCGCCGCGGGCTGAAAACCTGCCCTCGGTGAGGTCGAACTGCACAATCGGTTTGCCCAGCGCCATGTACTCCATGATCTTGTTCATCGTGGATTTGTCGTTCATCTCATTGGCCACGTCAGGATTCACGCAAACATCGGCGGTATTCAGCATCGCCAGCATTTCATCGTCCGGCACGCGACCCGTAAACGTCACGTAGTCAGCCAGACCCAGCTGGCCCGCGTAAGCTTTCATGTCGTGAAGCTCGGTCCCGCCGCCCACGAGGCCGAATTGCACATCGTGACGGCCTTTCACAAATACAATGTAGCGCGCGGCCTGCAGCAGAAACTCGATGCCTTCCTGTTTACCCATCACGCCGACATAACCCACCAGATACGCCCGCCCCTTTTTCAGCGCCTCCACCGGGGGCCCTATCTTCAGCCGGTCGAGATTCGGGCCACTGCGGACGATAAACACGTCTTCAGGAGACATGCCACCGCGCTCGATGGCGATGCGCCGGTAAGACTCATTCGTGGCGATCGACACCTTGGCCGTCTTGAACGTCCATCGCTCGAGGCCGAGCATCAGCTTGTAAAACCAGTCGCGACGCCCGAATTTTGCCTCGTACAATTCCGGGTTAATGTCGTGATGATCGAACAAAAAACGCTTGCCCAATAACTTGAAGAACCCGCCGATCAGAAAGATGTTGTCCGGCGGATTGCACGCATGAATGGCGTCGAAGCCGCGGGTAATCAATATGCGCCAGGCCAGAAAAAACTGCCAGCAAAACGCCGCGCCGTATTCCGCGACGTAACCCGTCACGCCGCCACCCTCCACGGGCAGCGCATGACGATAGATATGGATACCGTCGATGACCTCGTGTCGCGCCTCGAAGCCCTTGCCCGTGGGAGAGATTACGGATACCTGGTACCCCGCACCGGCCAGCGTTTTCGCCTCCTGCCAGACTCTGCGATCGAACGGCACCGGCAGGTTTTCGACGATGATTAGCACCCGTCTGGGTTTACCAGCAGATGCCGTCATATTTACCCGCTTCGCTGCGCGCAGACGTGATTCGGATCAGGTCCACAAGTACCTGCCCGGGTTTAAGTGACGCCGGGACCGACTCGAAGTCCTGGTCGCCGTTGCCGATGACAATCGTCCGCGCGTGCGCCAGCACCTCGTCGATGCTGCTCACCATCAGATTGGAGATGTGCGGAATGTGATTGAGAATGTAGTCTCGATTGGCGCCTACCAGACGCGCCATTTGAACGTTGCGGTCGTACACGCGTACGTCGTAGCCCTTGCCTATGAGCCTTTCAATGAGTTCGACCAGCGGGCTTTCGCGCAAGTCGTCGGTGCCCGCCTTGAAGCTGAATCCCAGAATTCCCACTTTCTTGTTCCCCTTGTCGAGGATCATCTTCAGGCCTTTGTCGATCTGCCACTGATTGCTGGTAAGGATGGCGTTGATAATCGGCACCTCGATGTCCAGACTGCGCGCCTTGTAGTTCAGCGCGCGGACATCTTTCGGCAGGCAGGAGCCACCAAACGCAAAGCCTGGCTTCAGATAATAAGGCGATAAGTTCAGCTTGGTATCCCGGCAGAATATGTCCATAACCTTGTGGCCATCGATATTCGCCGCCTTGCAGATATTTCCGATTTCGTTGGCGAATCCGACTTTCAGCGCGTGCCAGACGTTATCGCTGTACTTGACCATTTCCGCGGTTTCGACATCCGTGCGAATTAAAGGCGCATCCAGTTTCGAGTAGAGGCTCGCCAGTTGATCGCCACTTTTCGGACCAATTTCGCCGATCACGGTCTTGGGCGGATGATAAAAATCGTGTACCGCCGTACCTTCGCGCAGAAACTCCGGGTTATTGCAAACCCCGAAATCCTTGCCCGCCTGTTTTCCCGAAGCCGCCTCCAAAGTCTGGACAACCACGCTGGCCATACTCCCCGGCAACATAGTGCTGCGCGCTACGACCACATGAAACGCGTCCTTGTGTTTAAGAGCGTTGCCGATCTGTTCGCACACGTGCCGGACGTACTTGAGATCCAGGCTGCCGTTAAGCTGGCTCGGCGTACCTACGCAGATCAGCGATATTTCGGAGGCGTTGATGGCCTCCTCGACGTCCACGGTGGCCCATAATCTCTTCTCCCTGACTGCCGCCGAAATAATTTCGCCGATGTCTTTCTCGATTACCGGTGTCTGCCCGCGATTAATCAGGTCCACTTTGGGCTGGTATGGATCGACGCCAATCACGGTGTGCCCGTCTTGCGCCAGACAGCCGGCCGACACCGCGCCGACATAACCGAGGCCGAAAATACTGATCTTCATACCCGTTCCCATTTTTTTGAATTCGGCATTGAATTCGCTGAGTCATCGCTGACAATTGCCGGCTGCGCGCAGTCGATGACCGTTCGCAATGTCGTTTCGCCGCTGATTTCCGCGAGCCAGACCAGGGTTGTCGTCGGCGTCTTGACGTCGTAGCGCCGGGATACCCAGCCGGCGGGACGCTCGACATCACCGCTGAAGCGCAGCGCCGTCACGCCTGCGTCCGCATGTTTAACCCCGATGGTCACAGCTGCGCTGGTTGCCAAAAAACCGTCCGCGGTTTCCCGCACCATGCAATGCTCCGCGAAATGCCACGGCCGTTCAATGATGTGAGCGCGCTTGCACATCAAGGTGTCGTTGATTTCTATGTGTCGGCGCGCCTTGTCCAGGCGGATTTCGCGTCGATGCACAACCGGATCACGCAGGCGTGTATAACCGTCGTGCGAACCGCGGAAAACATCCATCTCATCGCCAGGAAGCCACGCCTCGCAGCGTGCCTGCGCATGGCGTATCCACATAAAATTCCCGCCGGATACCGACTGATCGCCATTGTCCACCCGCACGGTGTTGTGCGCTGCCGTACCCCTGAAGTAATTGCGCCATCTTTCATTGGTATGATAAGCATAGGTGCCCGGATCGATCAGAAATTCACGGCCGCCCACCGACAAGGTCAACGCCAGCGCGTCCGCGTGACCGTGAGCGGCAATGGACTGATGTCCCAATGGCCCCGCATCCACCACCAGACGCATTTCGTCTTCGGTGTCGAAATCCGTACCGAGTAGGTAATAGCCGCCTTCAGGAAACGCCCGGCGCGTAGTTGATCGATCTGTCGCGGCACGGATATGGTGATACCTCGCAGCTCTCTCGCCAAGCAGCCACTGGGTCTTGTCGTCCAGATGCCCTGATTTAGCCTTGAAATCCTGACGCTGGAATAGCACCGCGCCGGTCGCCAGCAGTGATCTGAAATGGCAAAAGTCCCGCTCCTGAGACAAACGTACCACGTAGCCGTCATCAGCGTCCCCGATCATCGGTACGTTACCAGCTACATCCATTAGCGACGCGATGTACTCCAGCATTTTCTCAATCCGGAGCCAGTAACCCTGAGGGAACCTGATATCGGCCGCTTCCCCTACCAGCGCCCCGACAATGAGAAAATCCAGCACAAAATGCTGATAGGCAATGGCCTGTTCCCGATTGACGCCGTCGGCGCAGGTCTGCTGTAACGCTTCGTGGACGAGTATGTCGTAGCTTTGCGCGCGCCAGTTCAGCATGTCCTGGCATAGCGGCCACACACAGCCCGCCACGAACACTCCCGTCACCTCTCCGATCAGGTGGTTATTCGCGGACGAATAGCGAGAGCGATAGCCCGTTACGAACTGCGCATGATGGTAGATCGACTTGAGCCAGCGATCTTTAAATGCGGCGCCGCGGGCGCCAGCGAAAAGACGGGATTCAGCCCCGCCGACCATTTGCCATACCGCGGCCCAGTTGATCAGTCGGATTCCCAATTCCAGCGAGCTCGCCCAGTTGGGTCCGAGCAAGTGCGGACACTGGTCAAACCACGATTCAAGTTTCTCACGCAGCGCGTGCAGGTATTTTTCCGAGTCCGTCAATCGATAGGCCTGCGCAAGCGTCACAAGCTCCAGATGCCGATTAGGCTCCCATAAATACTTGATGTCACCGACCAGGCGCGGGTCTCTGTAATTCAGCGACTTGCCGAACGTTAGCGGCGCCTCGACATCCAGACGGACATCTTTGTTCCAGCGCGGTTCAGACCCAAGCGCGGCATCGTCCACGGCGAATACAGGAATCCGGCCCGCGGCAACCCGATCGGCGGCCCGCGTATAAAGTGCAGTATCGACCTGAACCGGCGCAGTAAGCCAGTTCAGGCGGGCGGGCTTGAAGTTGAATAGCGGAACTTCGGTTTTTACGCTCGTGCGCTTCGCCTGAGCGTGACCCACCACCGTTTGCCGCACTCTGTGACTTATCTCACCAAGCGACATCTGTTTCAGACGGTTCAGGTACCAGTCAACCGTTTGCATAGCAAATTATAGGCAAGTCGTGGCTACGCGCTTTTACAGCGCGCCGCGCATACAAATAAGGAACGAGTTAATAATCACAGCCAGCACGTCCCCGGACATTCCTGTTGTTGGTTTTTGTCTCACGCTCAGCTGGTTTCCTTGGCGATGCCTCGCCGCAACTTTCGTGTGGGCGCAATCTTACACCAAGCCTATGCTCACCCAAAGTCGAGCGACCGGCCTAAGCGAGCTCAGCCGCATCCAACCGCCTGCCTGTATAACGCCCGTGCTTGACCGTCAGTCGTGCCTGACGACATTCATTGCGCCACAGCAAACAAATTTCATCCGCCTGCGCAAAACCGCCAGTACCAACAGACGCCAGAAATCATATATATGCGCTCACTGCTGTCTCACAATTTTTCACAGCAGGGCGAGTTGTGCGCGGTTGATGGTGTGATGGGTGTCTGGTGGATCGCCGCGCAGCAGTGGCAACAACGCTCGCCGTTCGAACAGATTCAATTGCAG
>JACCYU010000223.1 GCA_013696315.1 Gammaproteobacteria bacterium
GCGCTGGCCGGTGGCGTGCCGGTCGTGCTGGGACCGGCCGAAGACGGCGGCTATGTATTGATCGGCATGCGCCGTACGACGTTAAGCGACACGGCGACGCGCGCAATTTTCGAACACATCGCCTGGGGGACGCAAAACGTGCTTAGACAGACCCGCGCGCGTCTGCGCGCGCACGGGATACCCTGGCGCGAACTGACAACGCTGTGGGACGTGGACCGACCGCCTGACCTGGCAAGACTGCGCGCGACGGGCTTCTCGATTTCCGGCTTGGCCTAATCAGCGGGCCACTCGCGCCAGCCGTCCGTAATCAACGGATAAAACAACGCCGCCCTGATCGGTCTCGATTCGAGAGTGTGCATCAGCGCCGCGTAGCGCGCTAGCTGCGGGCGATAACGCTGCTCTTCTTCGCGCAGAAATTTATCGATGTCGCCACCCTCGTGCGTGCCGGTTTTGTAGTCGATGATCCAGCGCACGCCATCGGCGTCCACGAAGGTGCGGTCGATCTTGATGTTGACCAGACGGCCATCGACATAACCGGTTAGGGCATATTCCTGGCGCGCCCGCGAGTGGCCGGCGGCGAACAGCCAGCGGCCCCGCTCGCTGCCGATGGTGTTGAGCACCGCCTGCTCGAGCCTTTCCACCGCGTCGGTGAGCGGCGCTTGCGGCACGCCAAGTGCTGCCAGCAGCGCGCGATGCGTGGACGACGAAGAGCGGATACGCACGCCGCCCGGGGCATCCATGCCTTCGGCGGTGATGCGCTGCAGCACGCGATGCACCACCACGCCCACGTGTCGCGCGGTCTGGCCGGCCACAGGAATTCGACAACGCAAGACGCGGCGTTGCCTGGAGTCTGATCCCGCATGGCCGCGTGTTCAAAACCGGCGGGCAGCGGCGGCGTGTCCCAGGTCGATGACAAGCGGTGGATTCCGGCCCCGGGAGTTTTTAGCGCCAACGAAAGTTGTTGTGCATGCACATTCAATCAGTCACATCGCCGCCGTCGTCCAGTTTCTCAATGTTCCATGCGTCCCCGCGAGCTCGAATGAAGGCGGCGATTCTATGACGCCACGCGACAGGATACGACGCCCATAGTTAACGAATTCGGGGTTGACGAGGCCGGTGTCGCTAAGGGCATCGTCACGTCCGCTGCCCGGTGCGGGCAAGGAAGCAGTCTACACAAAGAAAGTGCTGTTGCTCGATGTGGGCCGATTTGCCTGGTGGTTGTTCCAAAATCGCTCGCATAAGAGTAACTTAGCGCGAGGCCATACACGGCTGGTGGCTCCACGGTGGGGCCGCTGCAATCGATAAAATGATGACACACGCGCACGACAACAACGTAATCATTTCCGGGGCGACCCGGCGACAGGAGAGTTTATGATCAATTTCATTCTGTGGATCATCATCGGCGGCATCATCGGCTGGCTGGCGAGCCTCGTCATGAAGACCGACGCACAGCAGGGCATACTCCTAAACATCGTCGTCGGTATCGTCGGTGCGTTTCTTGGCGGCCTGCTGCTCTCGCCACTGTTCGGCGTCGCCAGCATGGGCCAGGGCAATTTCAGCATCCCGGCCCTGTTTATCGCGTTTCTCGGCGCGGTGATTCTGCTGGCGATAGTCAATCTAATCCGCCGCGGCAGCGTTCGCTGATTTCGGTCGACCCACTGAGTCGCCCATTTCCACAAGATCGAAATCGAAGCGCCGCCGCAACCGACCGTGCGCGCGAAGCCATCGAGAAAGACATGCAGGGCGCGGGTGAGATAGAAGGACGGATACGGGCAAGCATCTCGAATGCGGACGAGTCCATACGCCACTCCGCGCAAGCGGAGCGGTGGAAATCGCGAGACCTCTACTGGGATCTGTCCGATTTCGTTCGCGCGTATCCGCTTGCCGCCGTCGGAATCGCGTTCGGCGCCGCCGTGGCAGTCACGTCGCTGTTGAGGCGTTAAACCTTGGATGCCCAGCACTAAGGCATCCTTGCATGAACATCATCCGTAATATTCTGACAATCGTCCTGACGCGCTCGGCATATTTCTGCAGGTGGGCATCGGCCTGCATTTCTGGCTCAATATATTGCTGACCCTGCTGACCCTGCTGAGCTACATTCCCGGCATCATGCACGTGCTCTGGTGTAAAAAAACACGCCGATCGAAGCCGCGAACACCCGTCGCGCGGCGCGCTGGCGGATGATCATCCATGGGGCGACGATTGCTCGGGCGCGTCCAGGGGCGTCAGCACGGCAACCGCCTTGCGCAACACCTTGAAACGCGCGGGTGTCCGCGTGGTGATCTCGCCGTCGGTATTGACGGAGCGCGGGCGGCGGGTGCGAATTTCCACGTCCGTACAACTGATGGCGCGCACCTCTTTCCACATGCCGTGCCGGCCGCTGCGAAAGGCCGGATATACCAGCGCCAGTTTCCACAAACGGCCGAATTCCAGGCTGTAGAGATCGAGCCGGCCGTCGTCAATCACGGCGCCCTCCTTCACCGCCATGCCGCCGCCGTAATATTTGCCGTTGCCCACGGATATCTGCAAGGTGCGCACCTTGTGCGTCTCGCCATCGTAACGGAGCTCGGCCGAGAAGGGTCGCATGCGCGAAAGCGCACGGCCCGTGGCCACCGCATACCCCAGCCTGCCCCAGCGCTGCTTCACGTCGTGCGTCAGTTCGTGCGCCATGCCGACACTCAAGCCCATGCTGGCGACATTGAAAAAAGGCTGACCGTTGACATCGCCCAGATCGATGCGTCGCACATGACCATCGACGATTACTTTCGCCGCCGCGCGCAGATCAGGGGGGATGCGCAAGGTGCGCGCCAGATCGTTGGCGGTACCTAGCGGCAGGATGCCAAGCGGCAGATCCGTTTCGATCAGCGCGGGCGCGGCGGCGTTCAGGGTGCCATCACCGCCGCCCAGCACCACCAGATCGACCTTGTCGCGCAAACGTCGAATCATGGCGGCAAGTTCATCCGGCGCCACGCAGTCCTCGCGCCGCAACTGGATGCCACCGCTTTCAAGTACGTCGATGGCGGCATCGGCCGGACCCTGGCCCTGACGGCTTTTGCGGTTGATCACCAACAATGCGCGGCGCGCGCTGGACGGCTGCGGTCGGCTCATGCGCCTACTGAAGTGTCGCGGAGACGCGCCGTTGGCCCTTTGATGAAGATGATGCTAGTAAACACCAGTCAAGAATAAAGCACTTGCACGCATCGAACTACCGCGCGAGCCCGATAAAACGAGGCGCCGCGGAAGTCACCGACCCGCTCGACCGGCTTCGTTCGAACTCAGGCGTTCGCCCATACTCTCAGCTGCTGGCCAAATCCCTCGGGCGCGCGGCTGTCGAGCCGGGCGCTGGTCACTACGCGCGGCGCCGTGCTCCAGGCAATGCGCGCGCCGTCTGCTTCCAGCGCCCGCACCAGATGCACGTCTTCATGCGCACACAGCGGCGGGAAGCCACCGGCACGCCGATAAGACTCCGCCCTCATGCCCAGATTAGCGCCATGGATATGCCGGTGGCCTTCCGCGTTGACGTAATGCGCCTCAGACATCATTCGAACCACGCGCGGCACAAACCGCCAGCTGCTCACGGAAACTGTGCCGCAGACCACATCCGTTTCCAGCGCAAGTTGCGCCACCAGCCAGTCCGGCGCCACGTTGCTGTCCGCATCGGTGAAAGCCAGCCAGCGCGCACCCGCCGTCAGCAGCAAGTCGGCGCCGGCTGCACGCGCAACACCCACGTTTCCGGCATCGACGTTGATAACAAACACGGGCCTGCGCGCGGCGATGTCGGCGGAACGATCAAGACAGGCGTCCAGCACGGCTACAATCTGTACCGCTTCGCCGTTCAGTTCAGGATGGCTCGCCGCCTGAATTAACGAATCCAGACAAGAGCCTAGCCAGGCTTCTTCATTATGAGCCGGAACTACCACGCCGATCATCTTAGATTTTCTGCCTGCGCCACCGAGCGATCGTCCCGCGACCAGAGCTCGAGCAGAAAGTCATCTTCCTCATGACGCAGCAGCCGCGGCAGATTGATAGTCCGGTCAATCAGTGCATGAACACCATCGCCGGTCAACGGGTAACCGGCGACCACAGGCCGCCAGTGACACGCCAGCAGGACGCCGCCCGCGCACAGCGCATCAACCGCGCGCTTGAGAATAGTGGTCAGGTCTTCGGCACTGAAGTAATAACCGATCTCGCTCAAGACGATCAGCTCGAATGTTCCGGCGGGCCAATCGCCAGGGAGCGCGCGATGCTCCACGCGCACGTGCGGGTAGCTCGCCAGACGCCGACGCGCGGTAGCCACCGCGTCCTTTGCACAGTCGCAGGACAGGAGCGCGTCGCAGCGTTCGGCGAGCGCCGCGCTCAGCTCGCCGATTGAGCATCCCGGTTCGAAAACAGACGCGTAACGCGGCCGGGCAAGCGCCGCCAGAGTCAACCCGCGTTTGCGGGCTTCATACCAGCGCCGTCTGAAATCCCAGGGATCTTCATGCGTCGCATACAGCTGGTCAAAATAGTCACTGGTCAGCGTCACAGGAGAAATACTTCATAAGAGCGGAGCAATTTCGTAAGCACGAACGGGGCCAGAATTGCTTTCTCACCGGTCAATAAATCGGGCTCGAGCTGACTGGAAAATGCCGCCACCGCGCTGCGTTTACGCTTCAGGGTCGCGCGCTCGAGCAAGACTTTGCGGGCACGTGACCAGGGCACACGTTCATCTCCTGGCGCAGCCCAGTGCCACGCCCAGATCGGAAACTCGACCAGACGCACGCCCTTTGAACGGGCCGCCGCAGCCGCCGCGCGACCGACCGCCTCGTGATCCGGATGACCATCGCCGCGCCAGGTGCTGAACACTACGTCGCCCTGTCGCAAATACGCGTGGATGAAGCGTGAGAGTTCGGCTTCATGTTCACCGACCGCGCCATCGGGAAACCCTGCCCGAATCTTTCGCACAGGGTTCAGTCCGAGGCGCCGTAAAGCCTTTGTGGTTTCATAATGTCTGACGGTCGCGAGCCGCGTTGGCGTCCAGCACGAAGAGCCGGGATGACTGGCGCCGCCATCGGTCACGGCGATCAGCAGCATCCGGCGCCGCAATTCAGCCAGTTGAGCAAGCAAGCCGCCGGTACCGAGCACTTCGTCATCGGGATGCGGCGCGATAACGACCGCGCGGTTGTGCGCGGGCACCAGCATGCCGGCCTCAATGCGGGAAATTGAGCGCAGACCTGACCAGCCCGCCCAGACGGCCGCGGGTGTGCCTTCGCCGGTGATCGGTACCGGGCTCACAGGCGCCAGCCCGGCGAGGCGTCCTGCGCGGCAATCCGCTCGCCGAGCGCGGCGAGATCACGCTCGGCGTGGCTCTGGCGCATGAACACGGGCAGGTCCGCCATCAGGCTGGCGAGGCGTGGATTCTTGCAAAACGGGCCCGCGCCCAGTGCGCGTCCGACGTGACTGAGGACTGTCTCGGCCGCATCCTCGATCACCGCCCGCGCGCGCAACGCATACAATGACGCATCTGCATTCGGGTGCCTGTCGATCCAGTTCGCGCACTCGCGAAGCGTCGCGGCGCCCGCGGACAGGGCTGCGTCCGACGCGCCCAGATGGGCGAGGCCATGCGCGTCACTACGCACAGCGGATTGCGCGCGCAGCGTCTCGCCCAGCGCCGTTGCGGCCCCGTACCAGCAGGCCGCGATGCCGGCGCCGCCCTGCCAGAAACCTGGCCGCATGACGTAATCGCCGGGCTGCCCGACAACAGTGCCATGCGCATTCTGGAACAACACCTCGACGCTCGCGGTCGCGCGCATGCCAACCGCCCGCCAGCCCTGGTCGGTGACACGCACACCAGGCTGGCGCAACGCCACCGCGGCCAGACATTGCTCCTTACTATCGTTCCACACTGTCATCAGCGCGTGACTTAACACGGGCGCACCGGAGCACCAGGCCTTGCGGCCATTGAGCTGGATTTCGCCGTCTGTGGAACCTGCCAGCCGCACCCGCGCGGTGGGTGGTTCGGCCGCCCACATGCCCCAGGTACTGCCGGCAGGCGCCGGTGCGGCATTCAACTCGGCCATGATGGCCAGCGCGTCGGTGTGACCTTCGTAAAGTTTCAGCAACGACAAATCATACCCGGCGACCTGCGCAAGCGATTGCCAGCGCGCGAGGGTTCGCCCATGACCAGGCAAGGGCAACCGGTCGAGGTTCGCATCGACCATGGCCTGGAGATGGCGCCCCAGGTCACCCACCGTATCAGCCGGCAGATCGGCATTTTTCAGATAATCTTCCGGCAGTGAAAAATTACTATTGCTCATCTTTCAGGATTATATTTGGAGGCTTGATGAAGCTTTATTGTGCAACAATTTCATCACTCCAGACCTATCTGGAATAATTTTGGCACACGCCTTATTGAGACTTGCATAATAAGTGAACGATTCAAAGCGACAATTCGGCTTGTTGCCAGAAGGCTCGTATCGAGGTCGAGCGGCGCTGCATGGAGGCGAGCCGTCGCCGGGCGAAGTGGGTAAGCTGTGCGAAGTCCGCGGCACAAAGTCCGCGGCACAGAAGTTCGCGACCTCATGCGTTTTCAGGTGGGCCCAGACATATTCAACCGGATTGAGCTCCGGGGCGTAGGCCGGCAGCCGCTCGATCTGCACTGCACCCCGTTGCGTCTCAA
>JACCYU010000224.1 GCA_013696315.1 Gammaproteobacteria bacterium
CTGCAGAACGAGACCATGCGCCTGCCGTCGATGACCTGCTCCGGGCATTGTGGCCCTTCGGCGATGCGCCGCGCTCGATAAAGCCCAGTCGCATGGCGTAGCTCAAGTAAGGGTCTCAAATCTTTCAACGATCTTGTTCTAGCTCTGCTGTCGTAGGTCGCATCGTTCGTACAAATGCAGCCAGGCCGATCGCCGATCCCCATCCTACAGACTATCGTAAGCGGCTTTCACCAGGTCACCACCGTATTTCCGCTCCAGGCGCCGGATTACGAAATGTCCGCGCGCGATGTCCTGATAGTGGTCGATAAACAGCACGTTGATGAATGCGCCGCCGGCGGCGCCGATGACAGGGATGGCCTGCGCGGCGACTTTTTCCGAGACGACGATGCCGAAGCGCGAAGCGATTTGTGCGATCACCCGCACCAGCGCGGGCGCGCCCCGTTGGGCGACGCCTTTTTGCGCGATGTGCTGGGCCGCCTCAGCCAATACCTGCTGCAACGCGGCGCGCACCGCGAAATAGCCGGTCTCGGTGGCGTCGTCAGAAGTCGCGCGGCCGCCCAAGGCGAAAACCTCCACGCACGCGAGCTTCGCTGCCGGTGTCGCGATCAGTTCGCCTTCACTTCGCGCGACGTCCGCGATCGAGCGCAGCATCACCATCGTCGAAATCGGCAGTTCCACCGGCAGGCCCGCGAGTCCGAACGCGCCACCACCCGCGCCGGTGCCCGCCACGACGAGCTTGTGAAACAGGTTGGACGGCGGGCGCAATGCGCGCCGATCCAGGCTCGTGACCGCCAACTGCAACGCTTTTTCGAGCGCCGCGCGCGTCGAATGGTTAATTATCTCCGAGGCGGACGCGGGCAATAATCTAAGCCCCTTTTCGATCGGCGTGCCCAGTGCGTTCGCGATTCTGGCGGCGAGACTCGGGTGCTCCAGCAACGCTCTGGCGTCCCTTAAATTTTCAAGATCTTCGTTGGACAGCTTCATCGTGGCAGACGCTTTAGACCCTTATTGTGTAGCAGTCGGGGCGTTCGCGGGTAGCGCAGTACCGGCGTTCAACCGTTCTAGGCCCAGGCGTGCGAACAATCGTGCATCGCTATCGGTTTGCGGATTCGCGGTAGTAAGCAATCTTTCGCCGTAAAAAATTGAATTGGCGCCCGCGAAGAAACATAGCGCCTGGTGCTCGTCGCTCATGCTCGTGCGCCCGGCGGACAGCCGCACCATGGACTTCGGCATTAAAATCCGCGCGGTCGCAATGGTGCGCACGAATTCCAGCGGATCAAAGCTGGCGGCATCAAAAAGCGGTGTGCCTTCGACCCGCACCAGCAGATTGATCGGCACCGACTCAGGATGTTGCGGCAGATTGGCGAGTTGTTGCAGCAGGCGTGCGCGATCGCGGCGCGATTCGCCCATACCCAGAATGCCGCCGCTGCAGACGCTGATGCCCGCGTCCCGCACGTGCGCCAGGGTGTCCAGCCGGTCCTGATAAACGCGCGTGCTGATGATAGTGCCGTAGAATTCCGGCGATGTGTCCAGATTGTGATTATAGAATTCCAGGCCGACCGCGTGCAGGCGCCGCGCTTGGACGGCGGTCAGCATGCCTAAGGTGACGCATGTTTCCAGTCCCAGCGCCTTGACCGCGCGAACCATCTCGATCACCTTGTCAAGTTGCTTGTCGGTTGGATTGCGCCACGCCGCGCCCATGCAGAAGCGCGACGCGCCACCGGCCTTGGCCGCTTTCGCGCTTCTGACAACGTCGTTCAGCGGCAGCAGGGGTTCGCGTTCAAGCGCGGTATCGTAGCGTGCGCTTTGCGGACAATAGCCGCAGTCTTCCGGGCAGGCGCCGGTCTTGATCGACAGCAGGGTGCTGATTTGGATGGTGTTGGGGTCGTGATGCTCGCGATGCATAGAGTGCGCCGTGAACAACAGGTCATTGAAGGGGCGCGCAAGCCACGCCTCGATTTCATCGACACGCCAGTCGTGGCGAACAGGAAATCGACCGGGCGCCATCTCAATGGACATTTGCTGACTCATTATAACCCCTGGAATCTAACGTAAAGGCGCTGTTTTGCGCGTTGAAGTCGCGGCAAGCAAGGTCAGTCTAGCCCGCGCCATAACGCTGTCAACTTAAGGGGCTTCGATGGATTTTGGATGGACGCGCGATTTGCGCGCATTCGTGTACCCGCCGACCTGCGTGTTGTGCGAGGCGCGGGGGCATGACGACCTCGATCTGTGCGCCGCCTGCGAGGACGAGCTGCCACGTCTGGGATTAGCCTGCGCGCGCTGCGGGTTGCCGGTTACATCGTCGGATGTAACGGTTTGCGGCACGTGCCAGAAAAAGCCGCCCGCGTTCGATGCGGTGACTGCTCTGTTTCAATATCAGCCGCCGGTGAATCATCTGATCCACCAGCTCAAGTTCCACGGCCGTCTCTCGCACGCACGGCTGCTCGGGCAGCTGCTGGCTAAGCACCTGTCCGCGAGATCGGGTGTGCCGCCAGGGTGCATCGTGCCGGTTCCGCTGCATCCGCGCCGAATCCGGGAGCGCGGGTTCAATCAGGCGCTGGAGCTCGCGCGCCATGTCGGGCGACGCTTGCGGGTGCCTGTAGATTTCAAGTCTGCGCGGCGGATCAGGCACACTGATACGCAAACTGACTTGCCGGCGAAGGCGCGGCGCAGTAACGTCCGAGGCGCCTTTAAGATCGCGACGGATTTCAGGGCGTGTCACGTGGCTATTCTGGACGATGTGGTCACCACCGGCGCGACCGTCGATGAACTGGCGCGGTCCTTACGCCGCGTGTGCGCGGAGCGCATCGAGGTGTGGAGCATCGCGCGCGTGGTCTAGCGGAGCTGATAGTCCACAGCGATGCCGGCGAACACAGCCAGACCGAACCAGTTGTTGTTGAGGAAAGCGCGAAAACAGCGTGCACGTTCGCGACCGGCAATCAGCACCTGCTGATAGAGCGCAAATCCCGCCGCCCCGCACAGACCTAGAGAATAATAAAAACCCAGCCCGGCCTGGCGACCGATCAGGATCAGATCCAGCATCAATAGGAGCTGAATTGTGCCGATGATCGCGCGGTCCGCGTCGCCGAACAGAATCGCGGTGGACTTTACCCCGACCTTGAGATCGTCATCGCGATCGGCCATCGCGTACATGGTGTCGTACACGCTTGCCCACAGCACCGCAGCTATGAAGACCAGCCATGCGACCGGAGGCGGCCACGCGCCGGTCTGGGTGGTGAAAGCCATCGGCACTGCCCAGCCGAACGCTGCGCCAAGATGCACTTGCGGCAGATAATGGATACGCTTCATGAATGGGTAACTGGCGGCCAATACCGCACCCGCCACGGACAGCAGTACGGTGAGTAGATTCGTAAGGCAGACCAGCCCGAACGCGACCAGGATCAACACGATGAAGACGCCCAGCGCCTCGCCAGGTGAAATCGTGCCGCGTGCAAGCGGGCGGTCGCGCGTGCGCTCGACGTGCGGATCGAGGTCTCGGTCAGCGAAGTCGTTGATCGCACATCCCGCCGAGCGCATGAGGACCACACCCGCGATCATGATCCACAGCACACGCGCGTCAGGCGAGCCATCGGCCGCGATCCACAATGCCCACAACATCGGCCACAGCAGCAGCAACATCCCGATCGGCCGGTTCAGGCGTATCAGAAGCGCGTACTGCCAGAGCTTGTTCGCAATCGTACTCGGGCTGATGGCGGCGTGTTTACCCATTTATGGGTTCAGCCTGCGTGCCGGAACCAAGGTTCTGCTTCGATAAACGGATCAGTCAACGGATCTGACAATCGCTTCCGCGACAGATGTGATCGAACCTTGCACACGTTAAAGAAACTAAACCGACTATCGTCTCGGTGAATTATGCCAAAACACTACGACCTTATCGCCATCGGTGGCGGCAGCGGCGGCCTGTCCGTAGCGCAACGCGCGGCGAGTCATGGCGCGCGTTGTGCGCTGATCGAGCCCGATCGACTTGGCGGCACCTGCGTGAACCGCGGGTGCGTGCCGAAAAAAATCATGTGGTACGCCTCCGCGTTATCGCACGTCCTGGGCGACTTCGCCAATTACGGCTTCGATGTCACGCGCAACAGTTTCGACTGGGAGACGCTGGTTACGAGGCGTGAAGCCTTCATCCGCAAACTAAACGACTGGTATTGCACTTATCTCGCGGACAATAAGGTCAACTGGGTCCAGGCGCGCGCGCGTTTCGTTGACGCGCATACCGTGGAGGTCGCTGGCGAACATTACCGCGCCGACCATATCGTCATCGCCACCGGCGGCTCCCCTGTTGTGCCGGATATTCCGGGTTCGGAATTCGGCATCACCTCGGACGGTTTTTTCGAGCTCACGCAACCGCCCGACCGCGTAGCCGTGGTCGGCGCCGGTTACATCGCCGTTGAACTGGCCGGCATGCTCAATGCGCTCGGCAGTCAGGTCTGTCTTTATTTGCGTAAGGAACATTTGTTGCGGCGATTCGACAGCATGCTGCGCGAGGCGCTGATAGAGACGATGCGGAACGACGGCATCAATATCTTTCCGCACTCTCGGATTGAGGCTGTTGACAAGCAGCGTGATGGAAAACTCAGGCTGATGTGCGACCAATGCCAGGCGACGCTGGATTTCGATGCCGTGCTGTGGGCGATCGGCCGCGCGCCGAAAGCCGCGGAGCTAGATCTCGCCGCCGCCGGTATACAGACCAACGACGAGGGGTTCGTGCCCACGGACGGCTATCAAAACACTAGCGAGCCGGGTGTTTACGCGATCGGCGACATCACTGGCCGCGTACCGCTTACGCCGGTGGCAGTGGCCGCGGGCCGGCGGCTGGCGGATCGCCTGTTCGGGGGGCAGGCCGAGCGCTGCCTCGACTACGAAAACATTCCCTCCGTGATCTTCAGTCATCCGCCGATCGGCGCGGTGGGGCTCACCGAAGACGAGGCGCGCGCCACGCACGGCGCGGCGGTAAAGGTTTATCAGACGCGCTTCACGTCCATATACGAGGCGCTGACCGAACACAGGCTGAAGACTCAGATGAAGCTGGTGACCGTCGGCGTAGACGAAAAAGTTGTCGGCTGCCACGTCATCGGTCCCGGCGCGGACGAGATGCTGCAAGGCTTCGCGGTGGCGATCCGCATGGGCGCCACCAAGCGCGACTTTGACGACACGGTGGCCATCCATCCCACCAGCGCGGAGGAACTGGTGACGATGCGGTAAACGTCAGGAATCGCGCGGCAAAGTATAATCACACAGTACGCGACGACGCCAGTGCGGCGATAACCTCGGGAGTTTTTGGCCGTACGTCGCGCCACAAAGCGAATGACTCGGCGGCCTGCTCGACCAGCATGCCGAGACCGTCGATTGACTTTAACGCGCCGTGTTGCACGCCCCAGCGCACGAACGGAGTGGGTTCGCGGCCATAGAACATGTCGTAGCAGCACCCACCTCGTTGCAGGCAATCATCAGAGATCAATGGTACTTCGCCGTGCACGCCGGCCGCTGTGCCGTTGATGATGAGGTCGAATTGCTTGCCGCGCAGTTCGGCCAGGCCGCGGCCCTCAACGTGGCCGAGATCGCCGAAGTCGCGTGCCAGTTGCCGGGCGCGGTCGGCGGTACGATTGGCGATTACAACAGATCTCGGCCCGGCGGCCAACAGCGGCTCTAAGATGCCGCGTACCGCACCGCCCGCGCCGATCACCAGGACTGCGTTATCTTCGATACGAATGCCGTTGTTGATCGTCAGATCGCACAGTAGCCCGGCGCCGTCCGTGTTATCACCGGTTAGACGGCCGTCTTCGTGAATGACGATGGTGTTTACCGCGCCGGCGCGTTGCGCGCGCGGCGTACGTTCGTCTGTAAGCACCCACGCCTCGCGCTTGAACGGCAGAGTAATATTCAAGCCTTTGCCGCCCGCGTTCCTGAATGCGGCGACCGCTTCAGCGAAACCATCGATTGGCGCGAGCAGCGCCTCGTAACTCAGCGTCTGCCCGGTATGTTCGGCGAAGATTCTATGTATCCGCGGCGAGAGACTGTGGGCGATCGGGTTGCCCATGACGGCGTAGCGGTCCATTGATGCTTACCGACCGCGTGAATGTAGGAGCGCTTTCAAACTTGAGCGGCTTTTCGCGAATAAACTCGCGCCTACGACTCTAGCCACTGCGCCGCCTGTTTCGCGTAATAGGTAAGAATCGCGTCCGCGCCGGCGCGTTTCATCGACACCAGCGATTCGAGCACGCAGTCGCGCTCGTCCAGCCAGCCGTTTTGCGCCGCGGCTTTCAGCATGGCGTACTCGCCGCTGACCTGATACACGAACGTCGGCATTTTGAATTCTTCTTTTACGCGGCGCACGATGTCCAGATACGGCAGACCCGGCTTGACCATGACCATGTCCGCGCCCTCATGAATATCCAGCAGCACCTCGCGCAGCGCCTCGTTCGAATTGGCGGGGTCCATCTGATAGCTGTATTTGTCGCCGCCGCTTAGACTTTCCGCCGAACCGACCGCGTCGCGAAACGGCGCGTAAAAGCTGGAGGCGTATTTTGCGCTGTAGGCCAGAATGCGGACGCTGCTGTGGCGGTCGGCCTCCAGCGCTTCGCGGATCGCACCGATGCGCCCGTCCATCATGTCCGACGGCGCGACCACGTCGGCGCCGGCCTCGGCGTGTGACAGCGCCTGACGAATCAGCACATCCACCGTTTCGTCATTGGCGACGTAGCCGGATTCGTCCTGCAGCCCGTCCTGACCATGCGTGGTGAACGGATCCAGCGCGACGTCGGTGATTACGCCAAGCTCCGGGAATGCCTGCTTCACCGCGCGCACCGCCCTTTGCAGTAAGCCCTCGGCATTGTAGGCTTCGGCGGCATCCGCGGATTTCTTGTCCGCCGGGGCCACCGGGAATAGCGCGATGGCGGGAACGCCGAGGTTTAGCAGCGCTTCGGCCTCTCGGAGTAATTCGGCCACGCTTACGCGCTCCACGTCAGGCATGGAGGGAATTGTCTGTCGGCCATCGCCATCTATAACGAACAGCGGATAAATAAGATCGTCCACTGTAAGCCGGTGCTCGCGCATCAGGCGGCGGCTGAAGGCGTGCTTGCGCATCCGGCGCGGACGGGTTATCGGATAATCGCCGGTATAAATTGACATGACTGCTTCCTGTGGCGGCTGTATGGGCGCATTTCACGCGCGTCCGAAGTATCCAGAACGGAAAGGTACTCCAAGAATAGCGAACATCGACAATGGTTTCGAGCCGCGGACGACGCATCCAGACACCCTCGTTCGCCGTAATCTAAGGATGTAAGATATTATGCCCGACACCAACCCACTTCTTAGGAGCTAGAACATGAGCAAGGAATCGACGATGAAACCCCTGGCTGCCGCGATCGGTTCCGCGGTAGTTGCGTCTCTTGCGGCCGTTTCCTACGTGCAGGCCGACCAGAACCCGTTTGGCATGAGCACACTCTCCAGCGGCTACATGGTGGCGGATCATCACAAGGAAGGTAAATGCGGCGAAGGAAAATGCGGCGAGGGCAAGAAAGGCGAAGGCAAATGCGGCGAAGATAAAAAGGGCGAAGGCAAGTGCGGCGAGGGTAAGTGTGGCGAGGGTAAGTCCGGCGAAAGCATGTAGATCGCGGCAACGTCTTGTTAATCCAGGCAGCGCGCCCGCGCGGGGGCTGCCTGGATATTAAATGCGTGCTATCTCATGGTGATGCAACAGTCAGCGCAACCACTCCCTGGGGCGGAGAAATTCCTCGTACAGGCGCGCTTCCGGGCTGTCGGGCGCGGGCTGCCAGTTGTATTTCCATAGCACGCGCGGCGGCAGTGACATCAAAATCGACTCGGTACGTCCGCCGGATTGCAGACCGAACAGCGTGCCGCGATCGTAAACCAGATTGAATTCGACATAACGCCCGCGCCGGTACAGCTGGAACTCGCGCTCGCCACGTCCGAAGCTCGAATCCTTGCGGCGCTGAACGATAGGCAGGTAGGCCGGTAAAAAATGATCGCCTACGCTGCGCAGGAACGCAAAGCAGGTGTCGAAACCCCATTCGTTCAGGTCGTCAAAAAACAGGCCGCCGATGCCGCGCGACTCGTTTCGGTGCTTCAGATAAAAATATTCATCGGCCCAGTTTTTATAGCGCGGATAGACCGCCTGTCCATAAGGCTTACAGGCTTGGCGCGCCGTTGTATGCCAGTGAACCGCATCCTCTTCAAAGCCATAATAAGGTGTCAGGTCGAAGCCCCCACCGAACCACCACACCGGCTCGGCACCTGGTTTACTGGCAATAAAAAAGCGCACGTTGGCATGCGCGGTGGGGACGTACGGATTGCGCGGATGCACGACCACCGAGATCCCCATGGCCTGAAAGTCGCGACCGACCAGTTCCGGCCGGTGCTCGGTCGCCGCCGGCGGCAGTTTTTCAACGCGCACGTGGGAAAACGCCGTACCAGCCTGTTCGAACACGCGCCCCCCGGAGAGCACGCGGGTCCGGCCCCCGCCGCCAGCCTCGCGCGTCCAGGTATCTTCGACGAAGCGGCGTTTAATTTCCTCATGTTCGAACGCGGCGCACATGCGAACCTGCAGCGACAGCAGATAGTTCTCGACCGCGTGCGGATCGGGTTGCGCGGCGCCGTCTTTGATTGGCATCAGCCTGCGCGAATAACTCTGCCGGTAATGACGTCGCGGATCTCGGTGGGCCCAGCATTGTCTCCAACCGGCGCCTCGAGCACAAAGTCGAGCTTGTCGCCGAAGATTTGTCTGACTTCCACGGCGTTCGTAGCAGGCAGTTCGCCGCCAATGTTGGCGCTGGTGGAGACGAGCGCGCCGCCGGCCAGGCGGCACAATTCAGCGGCGACAGGATGCGCGGTGATCCGAACAGCCAGAGTATCGTGATTTCCGCGCAACAGAGGCGACGCGTCACGCGACGCCGGTATTAACCAGGTTACCGGCCCCGGCCAGGTTTGATTGACTCTTTGCATTTGCGCGGGTGTGAGCGTGTCTAGGAACGGATCGAGCTGATTGAACGCCGCAGCAATCAATATCAAACCTTTATCGCGCGGCCTTCGTTTGAGATGCAGCAACCTCTCGACTGTGGCATCAAGGGTCGGATCGCAACCCAGGCCGAACACCGCTTCCGTCGGATAGGCGACAAGCCCGCCTGCGCGAACAATCTCCGCTGCGCGTTCGATTGCTTCAGTCAGCGGGTCGTTCGTCACGCAAGCGCTTTGCCCGACTAACGGCGATGCGTCAGCCGCTCGCGCTGCGTTTGGGCGGCGCGCGGCGGCGCGCTTTCTTGGCGGGCGCCTGCTCGATCAACTGTTCGCATTCCTGCAGGCTCAGCTTGGCAGGCTCCTTGTCCTTGGGGATTCTGGCGTTCTTGCTGCCGTTGGTCACGTAGGGCCCGTAACGACCGTTAAGCACGCGAATTTCTGTGTCGCTGAATTCCTGGATGATGCGATTGGCGTCCAGCTCCCTCTTTTCCGCGATCAGCACCAGCGCCCGGTCGAGATCGATCGTGTACGGATCATCATCCTTCAGGGAAACGAACTTGTTGCCAAATTTCACGTAAGGCCCGAAGCGTCCGATGCTTGCCTGCACGGCTTGTCCGTCGGCGGTCTCGCCAAGATTGCGCGGCAGCTTGAACAACGGCAACGCCTCGTCCAAGGTCACACCATCCATATTCTGGCCGGGGCGCAGGCCCGCGAAGCGCGGCTTTTCCTCGTCATCCTTGGTGCCGATCTGGACAAAGGGCCCATAGCGACCCATACGTACGGTCACCGGGCGGCCGCTTTCAGGATCTTTGCCGATCTCGCGGGACTGCACGGCCTGCTCGCGCGACACGTTCGTTTCCTTGTCATCGACCAGCGCCTTGAACGGCCCCCAGAACTCGCGCATGACGGGCACCCACTCTTTTTCGCCACGCGAGATCTCGTCCAGCTCGTCCTCCAGGCGAGCGGTAAAGTCGTAGTCAACGTATTGCGTGAAATGCAGGGTCAGGAATTTGTTGACCACCCGACCGATATCGCTCGGGTGAAAGCGCCGTTCAACAAGCTCCGCATACTCGCGATTCTGCAAGGTCGAGATGATGCTGGCGTACGTTGACGGGCGCCCGATGCCGTACTCTTCCAGGGTTTTAACCAGAGTCGCCTCAGTGTAGCGCGGTGGCGGTTCGGTTAAATGCTGTTCCGGTCGGATGCCAAGCAGGTCAACGATTTCGCCCTCGTCGAGCTCCGGCAACAAGCGTTCATCGCTTTCCACTTTTGCATCGTCGGTACCCTCGCGATAGACGAGCATGAAGCCCGGATCTTTCACTGACGAGCCGGTGGCGCGAAAACGGTGGTCCTCCCCACAGGACAGATCCACAGCGACGGTATCGAGCAGCGCGGGAACCATCTGGCAGGCGACTGTGCGCTTCCAGATCAGATCGTAAAGCTTGACCTGATCGGACTTTAGATAAGACTTCAGTTCATCCGGTATGCGCCAGGCTGAAGTAGGCCGGATCGCCTCGTGCGCTTCCTGCGCATTTTTTGATTTGTTTTTGTACTGGCGCGGCGCATCGGGCAACTTCGCCTTACCGTAGCGTTTGGCGATCAGTTCGCGCAGTTCGCCTAACGCCTCGTTGGCGAGTGTGACCGAGTCGGTGCGCATGTATGAAATCAGGCCGACCGGCCCGGAGCCGAGATCGATGCCCTCGTAAAGCTGCTGGGCCACGCGCATGGTGCGTTGCGCGGTAAATCCAAGCTTGCGCACCGCTTCCTGCTGCAACGTCGAAGTGGTAAACGGCGCGGCCGGGTTACGGCGGCGCTGCTTTTTGTCGATCTTTATGACGCGCAGCTTAGCCTTGGCGGCATTCAGCAGCGTCTCCTTTGCGGCTGCGGCGTCCTGCTCGTTGGTTATATCGAACTGTTCGAATTTCTTGCCGTGATACACACTGAGTCTCGAACTGAAAGGCTCGCCCTTCTTGCTGGCATCCGCTTCCAAGGTCCAGTACTCGCGAACTTCGAACTTTTCGATTTCCTCTTCACGCTCGCAGATCATGCGCAACGCCGGGCTTTGGACTCTTCCCGCCGACAGGCCGCGCTTGATCTTCTTCCACAACAGCGGCGACAGGTTGAACCCGACCAGATAATCCAGCGCGCGCCGTGCCTGTTGCGCGTTGATTAGATCGATGGAAAGTTTGCGCGGGTGCGCGATGGCCTCTTCAATGGCGCGCTGGGTAATCTCGTGAAAGATGACTCTGTAAACCGGCTTCTTCTTCAGCGCCTTGCGCTCGCGCAGAAGTTCGTAAAGGTGCCAGGAGATGGCTTCCCCCTCGCGATCCGGATCGGTAGCGAGATACAGAGCATCGGCGCCGGCTAATGCTTTGGCGATTGCCTTGACATGTCGCTCGTTCTTTTCGATCAAGTCGTACTTCATGGCGAAATCCTGGTCGGGGTCGACCGCCCCCTCTTTGGGCACGAGATCGCGCACATGCCCGTACGACGCCAGGACCGTAAAGTCGACGCCTAAGTATTTCATGATGGTTTTCGCCTTTGCGGGCGATTCCACGATAACCAGATTTTTGTTCATTTCCCCAACAACGGAAAGTACAGGAAATCATGCGCCAGGCAGACCAAAGCGATCAACCTTGCGCTACGTACACTTGAGAATTCTTACAGAGCCTTGGCTGGTTCGCGGTAACCTCGATCCCCGGCTCGAGGGTCGAGCCGCTATTCTGGACTCAGTGCAGGTAACTGGAGGTGTCCTCCATCACTATGCCCTCCAGCCAGGTGTAGGCCGCCTCCTCGCCCGGCAGATTGAACAGCACCATCAAAATAATCCACTTGAGTTGTTCGAGGTCGAGGTGTTCGTCGTCCAGCGCCATTACGCGATCGATTACCAGTTCGCGGCTGGTAGCCGTCAATACGCCCGTCTGCTCAAGAAACATCAGGAATCCGCGGCACTCGCGATCGAGCTTTTGCGCCTCGCTGGTGTGATAGACGCGCATGGTGCGCGGTGCGGGCAGATCTTCCTGCGGCAGATCTTTCCAGCCGGCCAGCCCTTCGAGCCAGTCAAAGGCTTTCTCTATTTCGCGATGATGGAAGCCGGCCTCCAGAAGTTTGGACTGCAACGCCTCCCGGTCTAGCTCAACCTCGTTATCATCATCGATATAGCTCTCAAAGAGATACATGAGTACGTCAAGCACCGATTCTTTCATTCCGTAATTCCCGGGTTGAGGCGCATGTAGAACCCGCCCTCGGCGGCAACTAGACTCTTTAGCTCCAGCGCAATCAGCATGGATGAAACCTTGTCCGCGGTCAATCCACTGCGTTCGATGAGCGTGTCCATGGATATCGGGTCGTAGCCCAGACTGTCGAGCAGGGCGAGATATTCTTTGTCAAGTTCTACGAGCGCCGGTTCAGTATGCGGAGTCGCCCTCGAGTACGGCTCAATCTGGCTTCTAATCTCTTCGAGTATGTCGTACGCGGACTCGACCAGCTTGGCGCCCTGGCGTATTAAATGATGGCAGCCTCGCGCGACAGGATTATGAATCGAGCCTGGTATCGCGAAAACCTCGCGGCCTTGTTCAGCCGCGCAGCCGGCGGTTATGAGAGACCCACTGCGGCGTGCCGCCTCCACGACCAGCACGCCCAGACTCAGTCCGCTTATCAATCGATTTCGGCGCGGGAAGTGCTCCGCTCTTGGCGCTACGCCGGTCGGAAATTCCGACACCAGAGCACCGCGCGCCGCAATGCGTGTCGCCAGCTCGCGATGCCTGGCAGGGTAAACGCGATCCAGGCCGGTGGCGGCGACCGCAATGCTCAGCCCGCCGGCTGCAAGCGCACCTTCGTGGCTGGCCCCATCAATGCCGATCGCCAGCCCGCTGGTAACGATCAATCCGGCATTCGCCATATGTGCGGCGAATGTATGGGCATTGTCGCGACCAGCCGGGGTTGGTCGCCGGCTGCCAACGATAGCAATCTGAGGATCTGCTAGGCAATGGGGGTCACCATTGACGAATAGCACTGGCGGCGGCCCATGGATTTCGCGTAATTGCCTGGGATATTCCGGATCCCCGATAACCAGAACATGATGGGGCGGCTGCGCCGACCATGCCAGATCCTGGTCTATCGCATGCAAGTTCGGCTTGCTGAAATGGGCGAAAATTTCTTCCGTGAACCCGAACCGCTTTAACTCCGAATGCCGCGCTCGCAGCGCCTGACCGGGCGATCCAAATACCCGGATCAATGCCTTGTAGGTGACGGGCCCGACGCCGGGCACGCGCAATAACGTAAGCCAGTCGGCCAGGTCGGGCCTCACCTGTAGTGCACCGTGGCCGGTCGGGCGCCCAATGGAACTATTCCGGGGCGTGGCGTGGCCGCCGTCTCTATTCCGGCGGTTGCACCGTGTCGCCCACTTCTATGGGGCGTGTGGCGTCCATAACCAGCGCATAACTGACTTTCTCGAATGTTCGGAAAACCATCATCACACCCGCTTTCTCCGCCGGCAATACGACCGACTTGCTTTGCACCGCTGTGGCAAAAGGATCGCCTACCGTGCGCCCGGCCTGAAAAACGGCCAGTACGTGACCCTTCTCGATGCCGTCGCGCGCGCCTATGTTCAGCGCCGCGACCTGATGCTGTCCTATCTGGCGAATAGCGTCAAATACCGAGATGATCACGCCATTGATTGCGCGTGCGGGCGCCCTTGGCAAGAACACACGGTCCTGTTCCTCATTGATTGGCAGTAATCGATCGCCCTTAAGCGCCTCCCGCTGACTGTTTTCAAGCATCACGGTCGCGGGATCGCCGCCTTTTATCACCATGGCGTCGGCGATGAGTATTGCCTCGTAACCCAGCAATTCGCGTGTGGCGGGATCGCGCAGGGCTTGCCCTGGTCGAAATAGACTATACCGTTCGTTTTTGTTAAGAATCTGCGGGCCGCGAACGTAAACGCGATCGCCGCTACCGTAAATCAGGCGATCATCCTGCGCGCCCAGGATGTAGGGCGCCGTGTCGAGCTGCTCCTTGCTCACGACACGGGGCCGGATAATGAACTGTTGAATCGATTGCACCGGCACACGATTCTGGTCGTCCGCCAAAGCTTCCACGCGAACGCGCGGCGAAAGTCTGATCGTGGAACTGCCGCCGATGCGCGGCCCATCGCCGACCTGAATGTACGGCCGTCCATCAATGTAGACGATCGTCAGCACATCACCAGGATAAATAAGGTGCGGGTTGTCGATCTGAGGGTTGACGCGCCAGATCTCCGGCCAGAACCACGGACGCTCAAGAAATTCCGAGGCAATATCCCAGAGGGTATCGCTTTTCACGACAACATATTCTTCGGGAGCCGTCGATTTCAGCGCCACGGAAGGCTCCGAATACCGTGCCGGTGGGGTTTCCGCAGACACCGGGCCGGCGTTGTGTGGCTCGGCGGCAGTCGGCGCGTTTGCCGCGACCTCCGGCCGGGGCGCGGGATTATTTGCACATCCTGCCATCGTTGAAACCAACGTGAGCGCGTTAAGCAACGACTTTGAACTGCGGTAAGCTAAAAAGCGTGTCAACATCGGTTGTTCCCTGGTCGTGGGGGGTGGATCATTGACGTTTGTGCGCGGACGTGCCGGCAGTTGCAATTTCTGCTATGTTGATAATTACATACAGATACTTGTGGGTAACTTCTGACGATGTGTGGTGATCACCATGGCCTTGCTTGACATATTACAGTTCCCCGATCCGCGATTACGTCACACTGCGACGCCGGTGGAGCGGGTGGACGATAAAGTGCGACAGACGGTCGGTGACATGTTTGAAACCATGTACAACGCACCTGGCGTGGGGCTCGCCGCAATTCAGGTCAATATCCGGCAGCAAATCGTCGTCATCGATGTATCGGAGGACAAAGGCCAGCCTATGTGTCTGATCAACGCAGAGATTCTCGCCAGAGAGGGCGCGGAAGAGATGGAAGAGGGTTGTCTGTCGCTACCCGGGGTTTTTGAGACGGTCAGGCGCGCGGCAAGCGTGGTGGTGCGTGCGCTGAACCAGGACGGCGAACCTTTCGAGATCGCAGCCGACGGTTTGCTGGCGGTTTGTATTCAGCACGAAATCGACCACCTGAACGGCAAACTGATTATCGATTATCTGTCGCCGCTAAAGCGCCAGCGCTTGCAGAAAAGATCCGAAAAGGCAAAACGCCTGGGGCTGGACATTCCCGAAGGTAAGCGAAACGCAATTTAAGGCAACTCAATGCGGGATAACAGCGGATCACCGCACGGCGTCCTCGGCCTCAGGCTCGTTTTGAAAGCCATCCTGAATTTATCCTGCGGTCATGACCAGCGCGCATGCGGTTGATTTTCGCGGGCGCGCCGGCATACGCGCTGCCCGCGCTGCGCGCCCTGGTCGGTTCGCCCCACGAGATCGTTGCCGTATTCACGCAACCCGACCGCCAGGCGGGACGTGGCCGTACGCTCCGCTCAAGCCCCGTCAAACGCTTCGCGGAGCAACACGGATTGCCGGTTTATCAGCCGGCCAGCCTTGCTACGCGTGATGCCGAGCAGACCATCGCGACATTGCCCGCAGAAGTCATGGTGGTGGCAGCATATGGTCTGCTATTGCCGAGGGCGATATTGAACCAGCCGCGGTTTGGCTGCATCAATATTCATGCTTCGCTGCTACCACGCTGGCGCGGGGCGGCGCCGGTGCAACGCGCGATCCTGGCCGGCGATGACCAATCGGGCGTGACCATCATGCAGATGGCGCCGGGCCTGGATACGGGTGATATTCTCATGCAGTGGCTGACCCCCATCACCGCTGAAGACTCGGCCCAGACCCTGCACGACCGCCTCGCGGAACTCGGGGCAGGGGCCCTGCTCGCCACCCTGGAAAAAATAGAAACTGACACGCTCTCGCCCCTGGCGCAAAACGATCGCGAGGCCACGTATGCGGCCAAGCTCGAAAAATCCGAAGCAGAAATCGACTGGCGCGACGACGCGGCGGCGTTGTCGCGACGAGTACGCGCGCTGGCGCCGTGGCCGGTGGCTCAGACGCATTATGACGGCAAGCCGCTGCGGGTCTGGCAGGCGCTTGAGTTGCTGGGCAAATTCGTCGCGCGCCCTGGTCATGTGATCGCGGCGACCAGGCAGGGCATCGATGTCGCCACGGGCGACGGCGTTCTGCGTTTGCTGAAAGTACAGCTGCCGGGAAGGCGGCCGATCAGCGCCGCCGACTTTGTCAATACGCAATCCATCGAGGGGATGCAGTTTCCTTAGTTGAATCCGCGTGAGTTGACCACATCCCTCAAAACGCGGCACGCGATGCCGCCGCGCGCGGCGGCGGCGCGCGTTTTGCGTCGCGTCGCCGGTGACCGTGAGTCCTTGTCTCGTGCGATCGCGGCCGAACTCCACCGGGTCGGGCCGGAGCGGCAGGCGTTACTCAAAGAGCTGTGTTTCGGCGTGGCGCGCTGGCACATGCGGCTTGGCCCGATCCGCGATCGGCTGCTGACGAGGCCGCTCAAGCCCAAAGACCTGGACATCGCATGTCTGCTAGAGGTCGGCTTGTACCAGCTCATTTACATGCGCCTGCCCGCGCATGCCAGTGTCGACGAGACCGTGCGCGCCGCGGACGCGCTGAACAAACCCTGGGCAAAAGGAGTAGTCAACGCGGTATTGCGTAGCTTCGAGCGTGAGTGTGGGCAATTACTGGCGACACTGGATCGGCAAGCGGAAATCCGTTTGTCTCATCCAGCTTGGCTGCTAACGCGTATGCGCAGCGCATATCCTAATGACTGGGAACGAATCTGCAGCGCGGCTAACGCGCATCCTCCGATGACCTTGCGCGTCAACTGCACCATCGTCAGCCGAGATGACTATCTACTGAGGCTGGAAGCCGCCGGACTGCCGGCGCGCGCGCATGGCCCCGTAGCTAGCGCATGCACCCTCGAGCATCCGGTAGACGTGCATCGCCTGCCGGATTTTGCGGCCGACGCCGTAAGCGTACAGGATGCGGCGGCGCAACTCGCAGCACCGCTGTTGCGGTGCGAGCAAGGAATGCGGGTATTGGATGCCTGCGCGGCGCCGGGCGGGAAGGCGGCTCATTTATTAGAGCTTTTTAGAGGAAACATCGACCTTACCCTAGTTGAAATCGACACAGAACGCGCGCGATTGCTGCAATCGACATTAACGCGCGGCGACTGGCGAGCGACATGCTTTGTTGCCGATGCTGCGCGGCCGGAAGACTGGTGGGACGGTAACCGGTTCGACCGCATCCTGCTGGATGCGCCGTGCTCCGGCACCGGGGTAATCCGGCGGCATCCGGACATCAAGCTGCTGCGGCAACCCAGCGATATCCTTTCGTTACAATCACGCCAGATTGCGCTACTGGAGGCCCTCTGGCCGTTGTTGAGTGACGGGGGTATGCTGTTGTATGCGACCTGTTCCCTGTTGCCCGAGGAAAATGCGCAAGTTATTGAGAAATTTATGGCAAACAAGGCCAACGACACGGCTCGGCTGATCGAGTCGCGGATGACCTTGCCCGGTGACGACGATATGGACGGCTTTTACTTTGCATTGCTGGAATAACGATGGGCCAGTTAAGGCGAAGGTGGCCGTGGGGATTACAACGCCAATTCGGGTTCGCGTAGCGCGCATGAGCATTCGGTGCACACACAGACATGTTAATCGCTGGACGACAGTCTGACTCGCGGCTTCGATTCGTCAGTCCCTCGCTGTTGCTTCTGTTGGTGTTGGTCGCGTCTGGATTTCTCGGCGCTAACGCACAAGCAGCCGGATTTCGGATATTGGACGCTGACACCCGGCTTCTGGATGGTGTTTATCGATTAAACGCCGACATCGATTACGAGCTTACCGCACCCGTGCGAGAGGCGCTGCTCAATGGCATCTCGCTCGTTTTCGAGGTGCAGATAGAAGTACTGCGTGGTCGCTCGTACTGGTGGGACGCGAGCGTGGCAGCGCTCAACCAGAGCCACCGCCTGACTTACCATGCCTTAAGCCGTCAGTTCGTCGTCGAAAACCTCAATACCGGTCTGCAACAGACGTTTTCCGATTTGCCTTCCGCGCTACGGCAGCAAGGTACCTTAAGGCAATTGCCGCTGATCGATGCGGCGCTGCTCAATGACAACCGCACCTACACGGCAAATCTGCGGGCGCGGCTTGCGCTCAATGAGCTCCCGCTGCCGATTCGCGTCAGCGCCTACCTGTCGCGCGCCTGGCAGCTTAGCACCCGATGGCACACCTGGACGCTGTCATGAAACGCGCTTCCATAAGCCTGATCCCGGTGCTGGGTCTGTTCGCCATCCTGCTTGTATCGTTGTATCTGATGGGCGACGCCACCGAAAACGCGGCACGCTTCGGACGCTCCTACACGTGGCTGGTGCTGCTCAATACGCTCGTGCTGGTGGTGCTGGTTTATCTTATTGGCGCGAACCTGATCCGGCTGACGCGACAGGTCCTCGCTCACCAGCCCGGTGCTCGCCTGACGGCGCGCCTGATGCTGATTTCGATCGTGCTGGCGATGGTGCCGGTTGCGATCGTTTACACGTTTTCGATCAGGATGCTGGATCGAGGCATCGACAGCTGGTTCGACGTGCGGGTGGACAACGCCTTGCAGGACGCGCTGGAACTGAGTCGGTCGTCGCTGGACCTGGTGATGCGCCAGCTAAAGCACCAGACCGAACCGATGGCGAAATTCCTGGCTGGTGTTCCCGATGCGCTCGCGCCGCTGAATCTGCACGATTTGCTGCGCGACAGCGGTGCGATGGAGCTGACATTGTTCGGCGCCGACAGCCGCATCATCGCCACCAGCAGCGAAGTATCGAGTGCGATCGTGCCGCAATTGCCCAGCGATACCATACTCAGGCTGGTGAGTCAGGGGCAAGGCTACGTCGGTCTTGACCCGGACAAAAAATCCATGCGCATCCGTCTGGTGGTGCCCGTGCCAAATTCCCCGAACGGGTCTCAAGCGCGGTTTTTGCAGGCGCTGTATCCGTTGACCGACCGCATCGGCCAGCTGGCCGGGAGCGTGGAGAGTGCTTTCGGCCAGTACAACGAACTGGTTTACCTGCGCGAACCGCTGAAGAAAAGCTTCATGCTCACCTTGTCGCTGGTGCTGCTGCTGGGCTTGCTGTTTGCGGTTTGGGCGGCGTTTTATTCGTCGCGGCGGCTGATGGCCCCGATCAGCGAACTGGCGGAGGGCACCAGGGCCGTCGCGGCAGGCCAGTATCACAAGCGACTACCGGTCGCGAGTCAGGACGATCTGGGTCAGCTGGTGCAGTCATTCAATCAGATGACTGAAAACCTTTCGGCGGCGCGCGACGCGGCGGACCGCAGTCAACGGCAGGTGGAGAACCAGCGCGCCTACCTGCAGACCCTGCTGGAGCATCTGTCTTCCGGCGTCATGAGCCTCGATGAAGATCACATACTTCGCACGGTGAACGCGGCGGCCAGCCAGATTCTGGGCCTTAGTCTGGACGAGTATCAGGGCCGCCGACTCACCGACCTGGGCCGTGAGCACCCGATACTCGCGCGCTTTTGCGAGATATTGGACCCGCTCATTTCCAACGTGGGCAGCGAGTGGCAGGAGCAGCTGGTCCTGTTCACCGCCAATGGCCGCAAGATATTGATATGCCGGGGCGCGCCGCTACCGGCCGAGGGTAACCTCGCAGGCGGGCACGTGGTGGTATTCGACGACATCACCGCGCTGGTGCAGGCTCAGCGCGATGCGGCATGGGGCGACGTCGCGCGCCGGCTCGCGCACGAGATTAAAAATCCGTTAACGCCCATCCAGCTGTCCGCGGAGCGGCTGCGCCGCAAGCTTTTGCCGCAGCTCGGTCGCGAGGACGCCGAGGTTGTCGATCGCGCCACGCATACCATCGTGCAACAGGTCGAATCCATGAAAACCATGGTCAATGCCTTCAGGGATTACGCGCGACCACCAGCGATGCAGATCGTGCCGCTGGATTTCAACAAGCTGATACTCGAAGTGGTCGAGCTGTATCGGGCCAATCCGGTCGGCGCCCGGCTGGAGCTCGATCTTCAGCAGGACGCGCCACAGATCAAAGGCGATTCGGTGCGGATCCGACAGTTGCTGCATAATCTCATCAAGAACTCGCTGGAAGCGCTGGAGGGGTACAAGCAGGGCACGTTGCGTATTTCCACCCATTGTATCGAGGATGGCGGGAGCCAGTTTCTGGATTTGCGTGTCGCCGACAATGGTCCCGGTTTCCCGGCCACCTTACTGGACCGGTTATTCGAACCGTACGTAACGAGTAAGATCAAGGGCAACGGCCTGGGGCTCGCGATCGTTAAAAAAATTGTTGAGGAGCATGGTGGCATGGTATGGGCGCAGAACACCCGCAAGGGCGGGGCGTGCGTACTGATCCGGCTGTTACCGCTGAGCGCTGATCAACATCCTAAACTGGAGGGAGACGCAGCATGAGCGCATCGCATATTCTGTTCGTTGACGACGAGCCGGACATCCGCAATCTGGTGCAGGAGATCCTGTCAGACGAAGGC
>JACCYU010000225.1 GCA_013696315.1 Gammaproteobacteria bacterium
GCGCGGTGCTGGGCGATGCCGGCACTGGCGCGGCGGCGGGCACGGCCGGCGGTGTCTCCAGGGGATTGATCGGCGCGCTGTTCGACTCGAACGAGGCCGATTCGGTGTTCCGCAATTTTGTGGATCGGTGTCTGCGGGAGCAGGGCTACGAGCCGATCGGCTGGGAATAACGTCGCGTCCGATGCCGACGATTTACACGATTGGCCACGGCAACCGGCATGTTGAAGAATTTCTGGAATTGCTCGCGGCCGCGCGCGTCGAACGGATAGTAGACATTCGGGCCTATCCTGGTTCGCGACGGCATCCGCAGTTTCGGCGCGAGGCGCTGCGGGCAAGTCTGGAGGACAACGGCATCGATTACCGATGGATGGGTAACGCGCTGGGGGGACGGCGCGCGCCGCTAGATGATTCGCCGCATGTCGCGCTCGCCGCCAGTGTGCGCGGTTTCGCGGATCACATGCAGACCGCCGGGTTTCAAACAGCAGTCGATGAATTGCTTGGTTTTGCGCAACAGGCATCGAAGCTGGCCGTGATGTGCGCGGAAAGGCGCCGGAGCATTGCCATCGATCACTGCTTGCGGATTACCTGGTGATGCGCGGTCATGTGGTCACGCACCTGGGCGATCGCGACCTACGGCGGAAACATAGCATCAGCATGAATGCGCGCATCAGTAAAGACGGTCTTACGTACGATCGAAATGCGACTCGTGAGCTGAATTTGTAAGACGCTGGCGACGCGACGTTGGCGCGTCGAGTCTATTAACATTTGTTGAATCGGCTGGAGTGCGAAACATGATGTCCATATTCAAGAAACCTGCCGCCATGCCGGCGGCTGAAAATGCGCTGCCCGGGCGCGCGGAAGCGATTCCGGTGCCTGCGCGCCATTTCGTCAATGGCAACCCGCTGAAGCCACCCTTTCCGGACAACATGCAACAGGCGTTGTTTGGGCTAGGCTGTTTCTGGGGCGCCGAACGCGTGTTCTGGGAAACGGATGGCGTGTACACCACGGCGGTCGGGTACGCCGGCGGTTCCACGCAGAATCCGAATTACCGCGAAGTCTGCTCGGGGCGCACTGGCCACAACGAGGTCGTGCGCGTGGTGTTCAATCCGGCCATTATTTCTTACGCGAAACTATTGCGCGCTTTCTGGCAGGGGCACGATCCCACGCAGGGCATGCGCCAGGGCAATGATGTCGGTACTCAGTATCGCTCGGGAATTTATATTTACAGCGACGCGCAACAGAAAGACGCGGAAGCCTCGCGTGATCAGTATCAGCAGGCGTTGTCAGCGGCGGGTCGCGACCGTATCACGACCGAAATTGTGCCGGCGCCGGAGTTTTATTACGCCGAGGATTATCACCAGCAATATCTGGCGAAGAATCCGGGTGGTTACTGCGGTCTCGGCGGCGTCGGCGTCCCGTATCCGGCCGCGAGCTGAGCAACGTCGCCCCTCGAGCGCGAATTAGTCGATAACAATCAAGGAGCCGTGGGATGAAGCGTTTGCTGGTGGGGGTTGTTTGTATTCTAGCAGGCGTGGCCGGGAGTCTTGCCGCGGCCGATGACCACGAGCGCCCCCGTGTGGTAGTCGTGACGGGCAGCGGTGAAGTCCGCGCCGCGCCGGATAAGGCGATCATCGCGATGGGCGCGCAGGCCATCGAGCCGGAACTCGATGCCGCGCGCGAGAAAGTTACCCGAGCGGTGCAGGCGTTTCTCGTTCTCACCGCCAAGCTGGGCATCGCCGAAAAATACGTTCAGACCTCGCAACTCACTGTGCGGCCGGAATACGTATGGGAGCCCAAAACACAGCGGCAACGCCAGATTGGCTATTTCGTGGAGCGTCAGCTTACGGTGGATCTGCGCGAACTGGATAAGCTCGGGCTGTTGATGGAGCGAGCCGTCTCGGCCGGCGTAAATATTGTGTCCGGCCCGAGTTCGGCTCCAGCCGCGAAGATGCGCTACGACTTGAGGCGTTGCTACGCGCGGCGCTGGATGCCCGCGCCACCGCGATGGCGTTGAGCGATGCGCTGGGTATAAAGCTGGGGAATTTACGGCGGATCACTGCCGGACAGCATGGTTACGTACCGCCCGTAATGCCCTACGCCATGGCGAAAATGGAGACCGCGGATT